>NZ_CFHTQA010000003.1:0-150413 GCF_984394615.1 Spongiibacter sp.
GTACAGATGCTATCGCCCTTTGGCATAAACATCAACACATGGCGTAAACGCCTTGGCAATAAGCGCCCTTTTTATTTGCCCAAAGTTTTCGCCACTGACAACCTAGTCGCCAATTTAGTCACCAATAGGCCACTTCTGGGTGATCGGATAGCGTCGATCGCGACCAAAGCCCCGCTCGGTAATTCTTGTGCCAATCGGCGCCTGACGACGCTTGTACTCATTAATGTCTACCAGCCGCAGCACCCGGTAAACCGTCTCTCGGTCAAAGCCTTCCGCAATAATGGCCTCGGCACTTTCGTCGCGCTCGATATAGCGCTCGAGAATTTTGTCGAGCGTCTCGTAGGGCGGCAGGTTGTCCTCATCTTTCTGATCCGGCGCCAGTTCGGCCGAAGGTGGGCGATCTATGACGCGCTGTGGAATGGCAGCGGCGCGGGTATTGCGGAATCTAGCCAGCTCAAATACGCGGGTCTTCGCCACATCTTTGAGCACATCAAAGCCGCCCGCCATATCGCCGTAGAGGGTTGAGTATCCGACAGCAACCTCGCTCTTATTGCCGGTCGTCAGCACTAGCGAGCCTTTCTTGTTGGAAATCGCCATCAGCAACACGCCCCGGCAACGCGCCTGCAAGTTCTGCTCGGTTGTATCCGCATCCAGCCCGGCAAACTCGTCAGCCAAGGCCGCCATAAAGGCGTCATACATGGGTTCAATGGAGATACAGGAATAGCGAACGCCCAGCAACCGTGCCTGCTCTTCGGCGTCGCTCACGCTCATCGACGACGTGTAGCGAAAGGGCATCATCACGGCTTCGACCCGCTCAGCACCGAGTGCGTCGACGGCTATCGCCAGCGTCAGCGCAGAGTCAATACCGCCAGACAGACCGAGAACCACCCCTTTGAAACCGTTTTTGTTTACGTAGTCGCGAACGCCCAGCACCAGCGTCTCGTAGACGTCTTCCAGCACCGGCTTGAGGTCGGTAATGTCGCCCTCGGCAAAGCTCAGCGTTTTGCCGTTCCAGGTGGCATCCATGCAGGCGAGATGCTCCTGATAGGCCGGGCTGCGCGCCAGCAGCTCCCCTTCTTTGGATACCAGCATCGAAGCGCCGTCGAAAACCAGCTCATCCTGACCGCCGACAAGATTGCAGTACACCACTGGCATTCCGCCCTGCCAGGCGCGCTGAGCCAGCAGTGCTTCACGCTCGATTTGTTTACCCGCGTGAAATGGCGAGGCGCTCAGGTTAAGCATCAACTGCGCACCCTGAGAGCGTGCCGCCGACGTTGGACCATCCTGCCAGACGTCTTCGCAGATACTGACCGCCGTCGGTACGCCAAAGAAATCGAACACCAGGCTTTCCTTGCCTTCCCTGAAATAGCGTTTCTCATCAAATACGCGGTAATTCGGCAGGCATTGTTTGAAATACTCATACTGCATGCGACCGCGATAAAACACCCCGGCGGCGTTGTACAGTCCATCTTCGCGACTGCGCGGATAACCGACAATGACGTAGGCTTCACTAGTTGCCTGCGCGATGCGCTGCAGTGCGCGATCGACGCGATGAGAAAGACTGGCACGAAGCAACAAGTCTTCAGGCGGATAGCCGGCGACCACCAACTCGGGGAACAGTATCAGTTGCGGATTGTGGGCCGCCGTGGCCCGCGCAATGGTATCGAGAATTTTGTCGGTATTGCCCTCGATATCCCCCACCACGGGGTTAATCTGAGCAGTCACAATGCGAAGCGTGGTCATTAAAGGGATTCCGTGTTGCTGTGGCGGCACGCCCCAACCGGGCACCGCTCGCCGTCGACGCGGTATTCTATCAAAACTCGCGGTGTGCATCCGCAGGAATTGGCAGATACACTGGCAACAGCCGAATTAATGAGTCCACCATGCCCACTGCCTACGACCCCAACCAGCGCCGCGCGGTCATGCGCATTTATGCTACCTACCGCTTGTTGCTCGCTGGCACCCTGTTTTTAAGCTACCTGCTGGGCGCCAGCAACAGTATTCTCGGCAGCAACCTGCCCGGCGTGTTCATGGCAACCGTCACCGCCTATCTGGGCTTCAGCCTGCTGGTATTTCTGCAACACCTGCTGATCACCCGCGACTACAGCGACACCGGACTGTTTTTCGAATTCTTTGTCGATATCGGCAGCATTATGCTGATGAGCTATTGCTCGACAAGTACCGACAGCGGCCTCACTTTATTGCTGATTGTCAGCATCAGCGCCGCCAGCATGACCCTGCCAGCGCGATTGTGTCTGTCGCTGGCGTCACTGGCGACCATTGCCGGCATAGGCGAAGTTGCCGCACACACACTCAGCGAACGGGTAGCCACCCAGCAGTTCGTTATCTCGGGCATGATGGGGATCGCCTACTTCTCTACCGCCATCGCCATTCGCCACCTCAGTGCCCGAATCGTTAAAGCCCAGGGGCTGGCTGAAAGCCGACGCAACGACCTGGAACAGCTCTCGCAGATTAACCAGAGCATTGTTCAGCGTATGCAAACTGGCATTCTGGTGATGTCGCGCACAGGGCGCATCAAGCTCAGCAATGCCGCCGCCATTGAACTGCTGCAGTTACCCGCCGACCCCGAAAAAACACAGCAATATGCGCCGCCGCAGCTCATCGCCATGAGCAACAGCGGCAACGGGCACTCGACGATTATTCAACTGCAGCCCTCAGGCGTAGAACTGCATGTAAACCTGACCTATCTCGCGCCTCAACACGGCGACGATGTGCTGATGTACATAGAGAATATCAGCAAGATCAATCAACGCGCCCAGAACCTGAAGCTGGCCTCCCTGGGCCGCTTTACCGCCAGTATCGCCCACGAAATTCGCAACCCGCTGGCAGCGATCAGCCACGCCGCGCAGCTTCTGCGCGAATCGCCGGACCTGATCAGCAGCGACGCCCGCTTTGTCGCCATTATCCAAAGTCATGCCAACCGAATGAACGACATTATCAAAAACATTCTGGAGCTTTCGCGGGGCCGCCTCGCGCAACCCCGGCAATTTGCTCTGCGGCCGTGGCTGGAAACGTTCTGCCGGGACTGGCACGGCAACCATCCTGATAAAACCCGACTACAGATCGACGCCAACACCGAACACGACACGATTAACGTCGACCAGAGTCAGCTGTCACAGATCATCAGCAACATCGTGGAAAATGGCATCCGCCACGGCATTGCCGCCCATGGCGAAGCGCTTATCCAGTTTCAACTGAGCCACACATCTCCCGGCGGCGGCCTGACATTGGACATTATCGATAACGGGCCGGGTATTGATCGCGACGACGAAGACAAGATATTTGAGCCTTTTTTCACAACCCAGACACAGGGCAACGGCCTTGGTCTGTATCTCTGTCGCGAGCTCTGCCTCGCTAACCAGATCGCCATCTCTTACCGTCGCGACAACAACGGCGCCAGTTGTTTTCGGTTACAATTTGCCCATCCCGAACGCGGCACCATTCCAGAATAATCGACACGGCACCGATGAATAGCAAAACCGTACTGATCATTGATGATGAACCCGATATTCGCGAACTGCTGGAAATCACCATCAGCCGCATGGGACTCCATACTGAAGCAGTAGGCTGTGTGGCCGACGCACTGCACTGTCTGGCCAGTAGGCCGATACAGTTGTGTTTAACCGACATCAAACTCCCCGACGGCACCGGACTCGATATTGTCCGGCATATACAACAACATTGTTCCGATACTGCAGTGGCAGTCATCACCGCGTTCGGCAGCACCGAGTTGGCCGTGGAAGCCCTGAAAGCGGGAGCCTTCGACTTCATTAACAAGCCACTCGCTGTCGATCAACTGCGTAATCTGATCAAATCCGCTTTGCGTCTGGAAAACAGCCAGGCCAGCCCGGTGGACAGCAGCCGCAACACTCGCCTGCTCGGAGAGAGTGAACAGATCCGGCGACTGCGCGAGCAGATCAACAAACTTGCCCGCAGTCAGGCGCCGGTGTACATCAGTGGTGAATCGGGCAGCGGCAAGGAAGTGGTTGCGCGCTTGATTCATGCTAATGGGCCGCGCAGCAATGCGCCCTTTGTGCCAGTGAACTGCGGCGCGATTCCCGGCGAGCTGGTAGAGAGCGAGTTCTTCGGTCATGTAAAAGGCAGCTTTACCGGCGCCTATGGTGACAAGGAAGGTCTGTTTGAAGCCGCCAATGGCGGCACCCTGTTTCTGGACGAGGTCGCGGACCTGCCGCTGAGCATGCAGGTGAAACTACTGCGTGCCATTCAGGAAAAGGCCATCCGTCGGGTCGGCTCGAACCAGGAGATTCCCGTGGACGTGCGCATTCTCAGCGCCACCCATCGCGATCTGGCCAAAGAAGTGGCCGCCGAGCACTTCCGCAGCGACCTCTTCTATCGGATTAATGTGATTGAGGTTCAGGTGCCCAGCCTGCGCCAGCGAAAGGAGGACATCCCTCTGCTCGCCCGTTTCATGCTGGAAAAAATAGCGCGGGAGTGGGGCATCACGGCGCCGCAGCTCAGTGACGAGGCGCTGTCAGCCCTGAACACCTACCAATTTCCGGGCAATGTTCGCGAACTGGAGAACATCATTGAGCGCGCCGCCACGCTTTGCGAGGGCAATGTCATTCGCGCCAGTGACCTGTCCCTGCCCGACAGCCCTGGGCAGCTCCCTGAGGCGATAAGCGAGCCGAATCATCTTGCTCAGGCCGCAGGGGATATCGAGGCCTATGTGTCGAGTATTGAAAAGGCGATTATTCTCGAAGCGCTGGAAGCCAATGACGGCAACAAAACCGAATCCGCCCGCATGCTAGGCATCACCTTCCGGCAGTTTCGCTACAAGCTGAAAAAGTACGAAATGGAATAGCGGGGCCCATAACAGGCCCCGATTGCAGTTACTCGTAGTACCAGTAACTGCGTTTGCGCCCACCGGACAAATCCAGCGTTGGCGTAGTCGGGTCAAAGGGTGACGGGCCAGCCCCCCCAATGATAAACGGCACCGTTTTTCCGTCGATAGTGACGAGCCCGGCAATCGGTGATGGCGGCAAGCCGCCCCCCGAGAATTCATTGCGCTGACGCTCGCCAGTCACCAGATTGACGATATATGCCCCGGCATTCCCGAGGTTCGCACTACAGCTTTGCGCATCGGGAACATCCGGCTGGTTCGTGCCGAAATACACCTTGCCAGCCACCGCCAGAGGCGCATTTACGCCCTTTTCTCCCGCTAACAAGTCGATGTAGTAGCCGGCGAAACTGTCTTCCAATCCACCGAAGTAAAGACTCGTTGCCCCTGTTGTCTCACAAGCAACCACCGCCCCGGTATCGTCGCTGCACTGCAAGGTGGTCTGGTTCACCAAGTCGTTCAGGGTGTAGGTCGTAAAACTGTCCGACACCGATTTTCCGAGATTCTTGTCCATAACCATGAAGAATTTATTCTCCACGTTATAGGCAATGCCCGGTGTGGTTGAAGCGCTGTACAAGGGGTGCTCACGGTCCCCTGAGACTGCGACCACCGCATCGTAGCGGTTGGTCGGCACGACATCCGCGCTGAACAGGAACTTGCGATTATTGTTACCGGTTCCCCCGAGGCTAGCGAGTTTAGTGATTTCCACTTCGTCAAAGTCCGTGGTTTGCGGATCATCGGCCTCCAGGTCTACGCGCCAGATATTACCGCCCACGTCGGTGGCATAGAGCCGGTCGATATAGCCATCGAAATCTTTGTCGAGCAAGGTAATATCGGCAGGGAAAGATTTATTCATGCCCGTAACCGTTTCACAATGCCCGCCACTGGCCAGCGCCACACCGGAACAGTTCGCCAGTGCCGCCCACACAACCTCGCCACTGATCGCATCCAGAATCAGCACGCCGCGCCCCTGACTGTTGCTGGCTGGCGCAGGTTCCTGATCCTCAGCAGGGTCATAGCCCGCACCGAGAATCAGCACAGGATTGTCATGATGTTTGAGCATGCCGACTTGCGCCTGTGACCAGGTTTGTCCCAACTCTGGTACCTGCTGCTCTGTCAGGCGCCACATGAACCGCGGCGCCAACGGGTTGCTGACATCCATCGCATAGATCAAGCGTCCACCACGACGCGCTGACAGATAGATAAACGCCTTGCCCGAGGTTGCCGTTCCCGTGCGCTTGTCCTGCAAGATTGTGGTACTGCCGTCGAAGAAATAATCGCGCTTCAAGGCACGCGGGTCGACGACATTGGGGTATTTGACCAAGGGGTCATTATTGAACTGACGCTTGAGTTTGCCAAAAAACTCTGGCGCGACAAAGCTCCACAACTCGCCACCGGGCTGCACGCTGGAAATATTGCTGTCCTGATTGCCATTAATGGCGTGGAAGTGGCCGTCGTTAGAGCCGTAGAACACCACAACCCCGGTGCTGCCACCGTAGTTAATAACAGCCGGACGGGAGTGCAGTACGTCGGCGTGAATAGAGCCCCGCGCTGTAATCGGGCAATTCGCATCCCGAACTTCAGGCGGACAGGGGCCTCGGCGCGCCTCGTTACCATTAATATCCTCACCGCGTACCCAATCAATGAGGTTTTCCGCTGTCAGCGTCACCGTGCTTGCACCACAGCTGACGTTATTGTTTTCAGCAAGCACATACTGGCTCAACTGGAGCACATAGGAGTCGTCATCAATTTTACTGCGTACGGCCCCCAACACTGTGCCTTTCAAGGCATCGATATTGTAGGTATTACTCTCGTTGCCCACCGTGCAGTTTTCCAGCTTGACCTGATCACCAATGTTTAATCCGTGACCGGCCTGGGTGACCGTGGCCGCCCGACTGACCTCCACAATAGTGGCGTTGCTATAGCTCGCGCCATCAGGGATATCCTTTGAGGCGATATCAAAGCTGGTGTCCTGAACATTGCTAATACTGCAGGGTGCTGCAAAGGTACAAACCTGTTTGTTTTGTACTTCGTTCCAGGCATTCAACAAAACGACCTGATCGGTATTGGCGTCCAGATTTGTTCCACCGCTACCGTCATGTGTAATCGTGCACACGGTATTTTTGCCGCCACCAGTGCAGCTGGTGGAAATCGCCTCGCCGGTATCAATACGCCCTACACTGATACTCGCGCCACCACCCTGTTGGGCAGCGCCCAGAAGGGTATTAAGCGACGCCACCAGCGTACTGTTGCTGCTGGCGAAGCTGGGCATTTCCGTGCCGGTAGGGCAACCACCAGCACTGTTACAGGTATAGACCACGCGGCTGTCAGAGTTAAGCAGATTATCAATCCGCAATAGCTGCCCGGCGCCCCCCTTCTCTACCAGTTCTCCGTCTGGCGAATCCAAACCAAAACCCGCCCCTTCCGGGCTGTTGCGCCAGAAGCCGTCCAAGGGCCAGTCGCTGACACTGGAGCCATCGGCACGCGTCGGAGTGTTGGTAGTCCAGAAGCTCACCGCATCGTCAGTAATCGCCCCCGTAATGGGGTTAGTCACCGAGGTGACCGCACCGGAAATATCCTGGGTCGAATCGGTAAGGACAATATTGCCACCCGCATCAAACCCCAGCTGATATTGTTTAACGTTACCCGTCCAGCGCGGGGAAGCGGTGCTGTCGGGCCGGAAGCTGGCGATATACACCTGATTCAGGAAGGTGCCCTGTGTATTGGCGCTGACGGGCAGCGTGGCCGACGAGAAGGCGCTGTTGATGTCCTGCACCTCATTGAAAATCTGCAGCAGAATTTCTGCCAGACCGGCGTGATTCTCCGCGGTGACTTTGAAGGCCTTACCGCCACCTTCAACAGCCATATCCGCCAGAAAATTAATTTCCCCCGCCAGCTTATTCTCAAGGGCGGGGTCATAGACGGCAATAGAATAGGTCGTGACATTGCGATCAGCCTGCGCGCTGTCGCCGACATCCACCAGATTCATGAAGCGCGTCCACTCGTCCCCCCAGTATTTGTTGTTGGCACTGCCGGAATTATTGAGCTGGGTAACGGCACGCGGCGTGGCGTAAAAATTGTACTGGGTAGAACCTGCCGCATAACCGAAAACACTGCTGAGTTGATTCTTGAGCAAGGTGTCGGGGTTACCCGTACCGTCTGCAACACTGGAGGTTTCCTTTGTCGCATTGCCGATATACACCAGTACCGCATCTCGGCACTCGGTCGCCACTTCCGCCAGCCCAGAATAATTGACGCCGGAACAAGACGTGGACAGGCCATTAAGCATGGCCCAACTTTCCGCAATCAGGTCACCCAGGCGGGACTGGTTCGCCAGCTTGTTCTTATCGATTTGTTTAAGGCGGGTAATGAAGTTGTTTATTCCAGTACTGTCCATCAGCGCCGGCGGCGCCAACAGGAAACCGCAGTTGTTGTTACCATTGCCCAAACCAGTACCGTTATTAAAGCTACTGAAGCCCTGCTCATTGAACACCATCAAACCAATACGGATCGCACCGTTGAGGTAGGCATATTGTGGATCCAACAGTGACAGCATAGTGTTAACCAGCGCGCACTGCTCCATACCGCCGACCGTATCGCCGAGCGCGGGGGCATTGCCGGTGTCCCCGTAGACACAGCCGTGAGTCACATTCGCGTTGGAATTCGCCGTGCTGTGCCAACCGAGCAAGACGGTAGGCGGATTCGCGCCACCAGGCGTAATACCCGCAAAAAGATCAATATCTTCTGCCTGCACTGGCCCCTGCATGGCAAGCAGCATCAGTGACAGACCCAGCAGTGATTTCAGCGTCTTCATATTCGTTACTCTTTGCTCATGCCTCGGCGCTCACCGTCAGTTCAGACAGGGCGTCCCGATTACCTCTCGCAGATACACACCCTGGTGCATCTCAACTTCTGTATTGGTACGGGCATCACTGACCGTCGCGCCAACATCCCAGGTCATTTTGGCGCACCAGGAGTTACCCTGCAGCGCCGCACTGTCATCCGTCAGCACCCCGGAACTGCTGTTCTGAGCGGTTCCCAGGCACTGAGCATCAGCGGGGTCCGCAACGTCCAGCTCTGATTGTTTGATCGGTTCGGAGCTCAAGCACGTCGGCGGCGCGACGACCGCAACCATGTCATCGCTGCCGTCTCCGTTAAAGTCGCTGCCAAACTCGGTATTTCCTTCCGGCAGCGGAATAGCAAAGTTGGCCGGGTTGCTGATGTAGGACTCGATAGCATTGCTGGCGCTATGTTTGGCCTCAATCCGATTTTGCTGGTTGCCGGCGATCTTGAAATTAATATTACTGCCCGTGAGCATACTCACCACGATCACGGTGAAAATAGCGAGCATGATCAGCACCACGATCAGCACGATGCCACGCTGTTTTGCCTTGGCCTTCATTCTCTCGGCCCCGCCATATTTGGCATCAGGATAGTCGAAGAGACCACCTGCCGCTTAAAGCGGTCATCAAAGGGTCCCTGCTCCGCCCCCCTGCCCAGATTGAAGGTATCGGCCACGGGCTGATTGAGCGCAGGCTCCTCCGATCTCAGCAGTAAACTGACACTCACTGCCACCACATCTTCCCAGTTATCCACGGCTGTCGCCGGCCACAGGGCAGCAGCACAGCCTGCGGGCACGGTGGCCGCCGCCGGATCAGCCGCATAGCAGTCGGGGCCGCCATCGCCATCAAGATCGAGACCGTACTGGATATGCATGTCCTCAACACCGCTGACCATCGAGAAGGTACCGAGGCTGTCGTTGGCATACTCGATCATTTTCAGCGTGGGTTTGCCGTCTCCCCCGTTGGCACAATCATCGCAGTTCGCGATAAAAAAGCTGCGAACAATCAATGGCCGTGCCACTTCCACACTGCCGCAGCCTTTGGCTCGCAGCGTCAGCTGGCTTGGGTCGTGGCTCAAGCGGTAGGGCAACAGATCCAGCTCACAGTTGGAAATCTGCAAATAAGGCGTGGTATTGCCCAAGGGAATATCCGCTATCTCAACAGTGCCTACTCCCACCCGCCGCACAGTGATCACCTCCGCGGTCGACGGCGCTCCTGCAGCAGAAATACAACTGGGCTGGGTGCCGCCACTGGCGATACCGCTAACCGGCAGGGGAAAGTTCAGCGCAAAGCCATAAAAGCCTTGGTCCACCGCTGCATTACTGCTGACGCAGGGGCTGATAGCTTGATAGTTGGGCACGCCGACGCCGGGATGGTAGCGCCCCCAAAAGCCCGCGAGTGACAACTCTTCCTCCAGCATCATCATGGCATATCGCCCATTCTCCGCCTGCGCGGAGACCATCGACAATTTGCCGCGGGTCTGACTGACCGAGGCCACCAGAGAAATAATGCCAATCAGCATAAACGCACCGATGCCCAGCGCGATCATCACCTCCACCAGCGAGATGCCCCGTTGCAAGCGCCTCATGACAGATCTCCAATACGGACGGTCGCGGTGACCACTCTGCGCTGCTTCTCGCTGCCGTACTGATCCTTACCGCAAGCCAGTGCATCATTCGGCGCCACCGTTTCATTAAGCCCCTGCCAGACGACGCTGATACGGTAAATTCTCGCCACGGCATCCAACTGATCAATGCAGCCTCGCGCACCAATCATGGCACCGACATTGTCATCATCACTATTCTGTTGCGCCGCCCCCAGCAACGCATCATCCCAGGCCTGTAAATCGGCATCGGCGCGGGTTCGCTGCTCCGTCGTCCCTGCCGCACAGCTGGTGGGCACCGAAGTCTGGTATCCAAGCTGCATTCCGTTGGCGCCGTTGGAGTAACAGTCGGCAACCAGCCGATTCGCATTCAGTCGGCCAACCATATCTTGCAACAGATTCAGTGCCTGCAGGCGCTGGTAAGATTCAACTTCCTGCTGGACGGAACGGGCGATCAGCCCGGCGGCGCCCATCAGCGCAACCAGGCCGATGACCATGGCAACCAAAATCTCGATCAGCGTAAAACCGCGAACCACTCGCATCAGCACTCCCCCTTGGCACTTCGCGGGCGACCGCTCAAGCTGATTTCGACACAGGACGCGTGAGTGGTATCGCCAGAGGCTGGCACAATGCTGAAGCTGGCGGAGGCGTTAGCCCGGCCATTGCCCGTAAATTGGACACTGGTGTGACTGGCGGTGATGCTGGCACTCGGCTGGGCCGGTGCCTCGTAGACAACTTCCGCACCGGCCAAAACCTGCCAACCCTTATTCCAATCGTCACTGACGCGACTGACCGTGATGGGCGTATTTCGCTTAACAGCTTCGCTGCGCGCCAGGTCGATACTGCTGCGCAGCATGTCGGCAACCGTACGTACACGCTGGCGCTCCAACACGCCATTAAAGGATGGGGCAGCCAGTGTTGCGACAATCGCCACAATCGCCATCACGATCAGCAACTCGAGCAGGGTAAAACCCCGTGTCACCGGCCTCAATCCCAACATCGCGTTGCTCCCGAGGCGTGACCTTTTTCCCCTTTGTTGTTCAGGGTCAGCGTACCGCAGCTGTCACTAGACTGTGCGCCCTTGGGGGCTGCGCTAACCGAATAGCTGGGTGGTGTCGCCGCATTGTTGCCGACTGTGGTGATGGTGTAGCGATCGCTGAGTTCAGCCGGTGTCGATGCGCCCAGCGCGCTCATATCCGCCGCATAAGCGCGTGCGTCCAGATAGTAACGCTCCTGCATATTCGCCACTTCCATCAGGAAGCTGGCCGCCGCCGAACGGTTGGCGCGCATCACGTGATTTTGGTAAGACGGCAGCGCCACTGTCGCCAGAATGGCAATGATGGCAACCGTGACCATCAACTCGATCAACGTAAAACCGGCGTATTGGTTCTTTCGCACGTGTATTTGCACTTGGCCCGATCCCCCTCAAACCGATGTGCTTATTGTTATGCCTGGCGCAGAGGCCGATCGAAGGAGAGAGTGCAGGCTCACACCGCGGGGTGTAAAGCGCGGCCTCATGCCTACTTCTATTGGAAGTGGTTCCTCGATGCCAGCGCGTGGCGGCAACAACTGTCAGTATAGAACGGTTGTGTAAAGCGAGAATACGCAGTTTCACCAGTCAAGTACAAAAGCAAACGCACAAAGCGAGCACTATTCGACACTCAGGAAAAACGCGTATGGACAGCGCCGCGTTACCGCCGCCAACAGTCCGCCAGCGTTCGACTGGCATTGCTAATCCCTACCTGTCCCGCCTGATTGATCGTTAAATCACCACAATCGTCGCCAGCCATCACGCCTTTGCGCTGAGCCATCAAGGTGAAACTGTTTGGCGCCGGCGTTCCCGAGACCACAATCTCGTAGTAGGCCGTACCGTTATCCGGCACCTTGCCCGGATAAACCGAGGGCAACACACCGCTGTTCAGCGTGGTGGTATAGCGACCGTTCGCAGAGTAGTAACGCTCCAAGGCCTGAGCCCCAACCATTAGTGCATTCGCGGCTTCACTGCGGCGGGATTTGGCCACATGTTCTTGGTAGCTCGGATAAGCAATCGACGCCAGGATGCCAACAATGGCAACGGTGATCATCAACTCCAACAGTGTGAATCCGCGCGCGTTTATTCTGCACATTACTGTAGCTGCCTCCATGACTGACGACCGATATCGCCGCCATCATCGCCTTTCTCCGTAATCACACCCACCGTACCGCTACTGCCGGAGGTGTATTTGTATTCCAGACTGCCCTTGCTGATGACACCCGGCGTTTTAATAATTTCATCGCTGCCGCGACCGCTGATCGGGTAGTACTCGCCTTCAAACAAGATTGTATCCAGCGCGCTGATCAGGCCATCGTTATTGGTATCCAGCACCGGGTCGGCATAGCGCCCACCCGTGTAAGCGTCCAGCTCCATCAGCCAGCTTCGCCCCCCAAAGCCACAGATATTATCGGTGGGAATCAGAGTGGTAAAAATCACTCGTCCGTTGCGCAGCAGTGGCCGGGAAACCGCCCGTTCACCATCAACACGGTCGTCGGGCGGCTGTAGGGGCAGGCGCCAACCGTACTCGGGCACGTCTGCACCGTTGGAGCTCACCAGGCGCACCTGGACGTCCGTGGTGCTGCTGTCTTTATTGGTGCCGATATTTTCAAAGAACACATCCTGCACCAGCAAGTTGTCGCGATCGACCACACTGCCCGCGTCGCGAATGCCGTAAAAATCCTGCAATTGGGGATTATCACCCACGGTGGCATCACTGGTTTCAAAATATTTGCCGGTGCCGAAATACACGTAGTAGCCCCCGGCGGGGTGACGGCCGACGATAGGACGCATGGTAATCGGCTGGGGATTGCCGTCGTCATCGACCGCATTGAATAGCGGCGCCGGAGTACTGCCCGACTTGAAGGCCACCTTCCACTGATTACTGTTACTCCCTGTTAAGTCAAACTTCCAGAGATTGCCATTCAAATCGCCTGCGTAGACATAATCGGTAATTCGATCATTATCGATATCCACCGGCACCGGCGAACCCAGGCCGTTGCCCTCCCCGCTCACCTCAGTATCGATGGCTTTAATCAAGCTTCCCGTCGCCAGATCCACCACCATCAGTTTGACGGTATCACCCGACTCATAGCCATTGCCGAAAATCGCCACCCATTTGTTCCCTGCCGCCACCCGGATAATCGTCGGCTCACTCATCGCCACACCCAGCTTGTCGCTGGCATCGGACGGGGTAGCAAATTCCCACAGGAAATTATTCTGGCTGATTGTCGCCGGGTTGCTGACATCCACGGCAAACACTGATCGTCCGCCTGCGCCGGTCGCACCAACCGCCACCGTGGTCCAGCTGCCGTTGATGTAAGCATCACTGGCCCTCGGAGAGCCATCAACAAAATAGCGATGCTCATAGTTGGGATCGGCGAGCTGCACTAATCCACTGAACGATGATACAGGGACAAAACCGAATATCTCTTTACCCGTTTCTGCATCAAAGCCATGCAACATGCCGTCGTTAGCACCGACGACGATGATGGAATCCCAGGATTTTTTCGTTTTCAGAAAATCGCGATAGGTGCTCCCTTCAGAACCACTTAATGTATGGAAACCATAGTCGTCGCGATTGCCAATAAACACCGGGTCTGAATTGACGATATCCCCCAAAATACTTGTGCGACGACGCAAGCCAGCCAACTGTTCGCCTCGTACCCACCTAACAATTCTGCGACCATCGTCATCAGTGCCGCCATTTTTTAGGGTGGCTCGTTGTTGAGCACTAAGATCAGTCCACGTCGCCGCACTAAAATTGATTGCATCTGCTGTTATTGTATTTCGATCACCTGTCGCCGCAAACAGGTTACGCGATGCCACAGTCGGCATAGCCGACTTATCGCTATCCCACTTTATGTCTCCCAGACTGCCATCAGACTGCACTTTGTAAGCAACGATCCTGCCTGTCCACTCTAAGCTATTAAAGCTTGCTTGATATACTAATGTTCCAGAATCAAGCCGAGTAGAGTTGGCGGCTACTGCCGATGCCGATGACTTACTTTCGTTGGCAATTGTCTGCAGCGAATCGGAAAGTCCCTGTGCGAATTCGTCAGGGTTATTTGCGCTGAAAAACTGGCCACGGCTGTTGACTGCAGCGTGGAGGAGGTCATCAATTTTATGCAGGTCATCCGATGTCGGCGATGGCCAATTAATTGCGGTACCCGTCGTTAATGCGGCAAACGCCGCTTCAGGGTCAATAGTGCCACTCACCCCCAGGCCAACCCCAAAGGTTGTCATATGCTGCCAGAAAGCAGGATTTTTCTTGTTAATCGTTACGGCATTAGGAAGGTCGGAGCGTAAATCATTCTTCCAATAATACATCGCGACATCCGCCAAGGTATCGGAACGATCATCTTTAAACGGGGACACCGCTTTATAAGTATATGAAGCGCCGTTAGACGCCGTATGCGTTGGGTTGTTCTTACCATCGTTGTTTTTAAATGGGTCGCCAGATAAATCACCATTTGACCAATACCCGTCGGTCATTAATACAGTGTAGTTCCGCCGGCATTCAAGATCATCCCCACCGCCTTCTCCTGGCGTGTCATTCCAAGGCCCTTGGTCGTCGTCACGTTGAAAATATTCACCTGCGGCACTCAACGCCTCACGTAATGGTGTACCTTTATCAGGTATATCAATACCGTAGAGCTCGTCATAAAACGCTTGGCGATCGTCGCCGCTGAAAGCGCGAACGCCCTTTCGAATCACTTTGGTGTTTGGCTCATCATCTACATTTCTACTTTCACTATTCAGGCTCCCGAAACCAACACGCAAGCCGCCGCCTTGCAGTGCAAATGCACGACCTGAGCCAGCTCGTGCCGTTAAAACACGAGAGCGATAATACGTATACCAATTAGCAAAGTTTTGAATCTCCTCAGCATAGGTACAAGTCGCGTTTTCAGCATCCGCACAATCACTGCGTCGTACCCTGCCATGACCAACATATTCATTGTTGGAGGTCGCAAAATTTTTTATAACGACTTTTTCGTATTTTCCAGTGTCCCACTGATCGTCCGTACTCTGAACATTCCCGTTGAACCAATAATAAACTGCAGGCCAGAACCTTTTATTAGCGTTATTGTCGCTACTACAACCTCCTGACTGTGGACATTCCCTCCAACTTCCACCATCTTCGCCAATAAAATACTCGCCGTCGTTTTCTGCGGCTAAGTCACGACAAATATTTCGACCTGAACCGCTATTTACGGGATTATGCAGTGCACACCGAGGGTTCGCTTGTGGAAATTCACTGCCGTCAGCGCCTAACCACGGGCGATAAGTAATTGCGGGGTTGTAGTAAACCGTATTCAATTGCGGAGAGCGGCTCATCCGATTAAAAGCGGAGCTACTATCGAATGTCACTACACGGTTGTCGTAACTTCTACCTCCGTATACAGATTTTATCCGGGGGTACAAAAATCTCGCATTATTACGAATCAGCTCACCAGGCATTAGTTCAAACTGCATCGACCCAGAGTCATCCAAGATGTACATAACATTTGGTGGAGCTGATTGCGAGAGAAATAGCGGCACCTGGGATATACCCGACTCGGGGACAGCGTCATCACAGTCTTTTTTTCTGCCAGTAATATTAAAACTCGCTTTACACCCCGCAAAAACGGTTAATTGATTGCCTTCAAATGAATAAGAGAACGGCGAGCATTGATACTCAAAAAGTCCAAGAGCAGGCGGCGCTACTTCATTTACCGAAACAGTGGTTATCGACTCCAGCTCATCAAAAATTTGCGATTGAGTCCCGAAGAAGGACCCTATTTCTCCAGTTTGAAGCGACACCTCACAGCTTGTCGCATTTGCGAGCTGTGGCAAGCCGATAATAAGCGCCAACAGCGGGGGAGCGAGTTTAGACACCAGTGTAAATGCTCGTCTTCGAAAACACAGCGTGGCACTTCTCATACTAGCTCTCCTCCCGACGATAAGTTGTTGTCAATACCACCATCGTCCGATCACTCTGGCCAAAGCCCCGCGCGGTCACACGGTAGTAGCCCTGAGTGGAAATGGTTCGGTCAGAATCCAGGGCCGCGCCGGGGTCTGCGGTGGCACTGATCTGCTCAATAATGTATTCGGGTTGGCGCAGCACATTGGACAACTCATCATCAACCACCTTCCAGCCTGTGGACGCGCGCTGCTGCCAATCCGGCTCGCTGCAGGCGGTGCGGGTATCGGTGGTATCCGGACATGAGAGATAGAGGCCGTTGCTGCCATCAAAATCGATACTCGCCAAGGCATCCATCGCGGCTTCGGCCTCACGAACAGCGGCCTCGGCGGCCTGGAAGGCGATATTAATATCTTTGTTATTCCCCGCCATGCGCTCCTGCATGGTCGCGTTGCGCATGGAAGCGACGCCGAGAACGGAAATAATCAACATAAAAACCAGCGCGACAATCAATACCGCGCCTCGCTGCGAGGTGGAGGCATTCATGGCAGTCGATTCCTCAAGGCAAAGACCGACGTAAAGACCTGCCGCATTCGGCCGTCGCTGTTGTTGATGAGCTTACCTTCAGAGTCGTAAACGGTTTGCGCATTGTCGGCTCCAGTTTTGCCGACTACGCCCTCATCCAAAGCCACCATGGTCAGCTCAACTCTGACACTGAGCACCGTTTCCCAGTCGCTGACCGAACCAGCGGCTATATAGCGGTCTACTGAGCGATCGTCGTTATCATCCACGCCATACATTAATTGCAGATTTTCAACACCTTCCACCAGCTCGGTGGCAGCACTATGTGCCCCGCCCGAGGCAATCGCTCGCTCGCGAAAATACAGCGAGGTAACTGGATTACCGCCGCCGGTGTCACGCTCGGTATCGCGAATAAAAAACTGGCTACTGACAAAGCCGAACACTTCGGCGTCGGGACCATAGGCTTTACTGAGTTTATTGCTGGTATTGGTGTTCTTTGCGTGGGTTAGAACCGCTTTTTTCTTGCCCCCGGCCTTCGGCTCCGGGTTGTTAGTGATACGAAAAATATCCGCAGAGGTACAATCAGATATCAACACATAATCGCCTTTGACAAAGCCGACACTATTTTCATCGATATGAACATTAGCGTTCACGGGATCAGTGTTACCGGTCAACCGTATACTCTGTGTCGAGCCACGGCGAATACTCAGCACATCTGTACCAAGCAGCGCGTCCAGATCATTATCCTTTGGCACGTCATCCAGCCCTTCGATCGCTTTAAATTCGCCCTCAGCGGGCGGGTCGGCAATCACATTGGGAGCAATCCCGCCCGTGGAGTTACAGCCCATATAACCGGCCATTCGAACTTCTCGCCCGATATAATCCATCGCAAAGCGCGCACTCTCCTGAATCAAAGACAGCGACTCCTGCACGCGATAGCTGCTGCGGCTGGCCATAAACACCTGTATCACTGCCGCGCTCAACACTAAGCCAAGCGTGATGGCAATCATCAGCTCGACCAGGCTCAGTCCCTGCTGCCTTGATTTCACGCCTATAGCTCCGTGATAAACTGAAAGGATTGAAGATTACCGCTGCCCGCTTCGCGGGTATCGCTAAGGCGGCTCTCATCCCATTGAATAGTGATGGTAAAGCGGCGGTCATCCCGAGCCACCTCGCCATCCCCTGACGGCATACGCAACGCGAGCTCACCCAGCCACTCGCTCAGGTCCACCACATCGATACTGGTGCCGCTGGGCGCATCATCGTCCATGGCAATATCGTAGTCACCGTTCAGTGCCGCCGCTCTGTTGGCCCGCAGCCGGTCGGCGATATCATTAGCAAGAAAGACGGCCGTCGAACGAAACTTGGCAGTCTGGTTAAATTTCACGGCATTCAATTGCACCGCGGCCGCCCCCATCACACCAATGGCGGTAACCAGAATGGCAACCAACACCTCAATCAGCGTGGTCCCCCGCTGATGCTGTGGCAAACGTATCCGCTTCCTCATCCTCACTCCCGATTTGCCTGCCCTGGCCGGACTTTGTATGGACACCGCTGCATTTCCACCACGCCAACAATGCTCCGACATGGAGCCGAAGACTAACGTCCTGCAAAACAGAAACCAATTCAAGCGTTTAGCCTAGCACAAAGGCGATTTTTTACTGTAGTTAGGAAAAGCGCCGCCTGACAAGGCGGACTTATACTTAAATTCGGCTTACGCGCTGGTTTTATTTGCAAAAACGCGCAATAGCAACTAATTAGCTAGAACAGTCTCTGAACAGCAGCAGCCCATGGAAAGGAGTCCGTGATGCGTGCACAAGGAAAGACGCTGCTTGAAATGCTCGTGACGCTTGGCTTGATTGCGATATTGAGCGCGGTGGCAACGCCTCAACTCAGTCAGTTCCTTCACGAACAACGCTTGCGCAGCGCAACTGACAATCTTTACCACGCCCTGTATGCCACCCGCTATGAAGCCGCTGTACGGCAACAGCGTATCAGTCTATGGAATCAACACGGTGACTGGAGCGGTGAACTGGAAATGTTTGTGGACAGCGACGGCAGCGGTAAGCGGGAAAGTGGCGAGCCCCTGCTGCGCAGTATCTCGGCGCCGGCGGACGGGCTGTCCATCTCCGGCAACAACAGTGTCAGTGACTATGTCTCGTACATGCCAGATGGGCGCGCCCTGACCAAGAACGGCGCCTTTCAGGCTGGCACGCTGCAGCTATGCCAACCGGGGCATCAGGGTGTCTACCGCATTGTACTGAGTATCGGCGGCAGGTTGCGCCGGGCGCACCAGGCAGAGAGCAGCTGCGAACGATAAGCTCAGGACGCGTCGACCCAGCGCAGTTCGCGAGGAAGAGAAAAGGTGATGTTTTCCGGGCGACCATCAAGCTCCACAGGCGCAGCAGCGCCCAGCTCGCCAAGCCGGTCGATCACCGCCCGCACCAGCACCTCAGGGGCCGACGCGCCGGCGGTGATACCAATTCGCAAGCCTTCTTTGAGCCACGAAGGCTGAATATCATTTTCGCTGTCGATGAGGTGTGCCTCACAGCCAAAGCGCTCTGCCAACTCGCGCAGGCGGTTTGAGTTAGAGCTGTTGGGGGAACCCACCACCAGCACTAAGTCGGCTTGCTGGGCAAGATTCTTCACGGCGTCCTGGCGATTCTGGGTGGCGTAGCAGATGTCATCTTTACGCGGCCCCTGAATGGCGGGAAACTTCTCCCGCAACGCCGTAATCACCGCGGCGGTATCATCCATCGACAGGGTAGTTTGGGTAACGAAAGACAGCCGCTGCGGGTCATTCACCTCCAGCGCCTTGGCCTGAGCCACGTCTTCCACCAGATAAATCGCGCCGCCATTCCCGGCATCGTACTGCCCCATGGTCCCCTCAACTTCGGGGTGACCTTTATGCCCGATCAACACGCACTCACGGCCGTCACTGCTGTAATTAACCACTTCCATATGGACTTTCGTCACCAGCGGACAGGTGGCATCAAACACTTTCAAGCCACGTCGCGCCGCTTCATTGCGCACAGCTTGCGATACACCGTGGGCGCTGAAAATCACGATTTTGTCATCGGGGACTTCGTCCAGCTCATCAACAAACACAGCCCCGCGCTGGCGCAGGTTTTCGACGACAAATTTGTTATGCACAACCTCGTGCCGCACATAAATCGGCGCGCCGAACACATCCAGCGCGCGATTTACGATTTCAATCGCGCGATCTACCCCCGCGCAGAACCCCCGGGGATTAGCCAAAACGATTTCCATGCTGTGCTCAACCGGCATGCTGAACCTCATCCTCGCCGCTATGCGGCTGCACATCGATGATCTCGACCTTGAAGCCCAGCGTACGCCCAGCCAGGGGATGATTAAAGTCTACGTCGACCATTTCATCGTCAATGGCGCTGATCACACCCGGCAACTCCGCATTGGCGGCATCGGCAAAATTCATCACCAGCCCCTCGCTGAGTTCGATATCGCCGAACTGGCTGCGCGGCAAACGTTGAATATTGGCGGGATTGCGCTGCCCAAAGGCATCCTCTGGCGCCAGCACAAGCTCCTGCTGATCACCGGCCACAAGGCCTAACAACTTTAATTCCACCCCAGGCAGTAACTTGCCGTCGCCAAAGACAAACACCGCGGGCTGGCGCGAGAAAGTGGAATCCACCTCACTGCCGTCTTCCAACAGCAGCGCAAAGTGCAAGGTAACAGCGGTTCCGGGTCCAATCGCTAAGCTCATTTATCTTCTCTCTGGGTCAGGGCCATGCCAGCTATTTGCGGCTCTCAGGGTTCAATACGGTATCCAGCACCAGCAAGATAGCGCCTACCGTAATGGCCGAGTCAGCAATATTAAAGGTGGGGAAGTACGCGCTGCCCCAATGCACAGAAATAAAATCGATCACATGGCCGTGTAGCAGGCGATCAATCAGGTTGCCCAGTGCGCCGGACAACACCAGCGACAATGCCGCCGACAGCAGGCGCTGTTGCTGGTCGAGGCGCATCAGCCAGACAAGCAGATAGCCGCTGACCAGCGCCGCAATCCCGGTGAAAAACCAGCGCTGCCAACCACCGGCATCGCTGAGAAAACTGAAGGCGGCGCCGGGGTTGTAGTGCAGCGTGATGTCCAACACCGGCAACAAGGCATTGGGCTGACCGTAAACCAGTTGCGTATCGGCCAGATACTTGCTGAGCTGATCGAGTAGGATCAGCAGAATGGCAAACACCAGCCAATAAAGGCGATTGCGGCGCTGAGCCGCGGCCTGCGCATCAGGCATAGTGGCGAACCTCGCCGTCACCATCGACATTATCAATACAACGGAAACACAGTTCGGGGTGCTCCAGCGATTGCCCAACATCGTCGCGGTGGTGCCAGCAGCGTGTGCACTTCATGCCCTCACTGGCGCGAACCCGCACTTCCAGCCCGTCTACATCGGTCGTCGCCGCCTCATTAGAGGCTGAGATCGGCGCCAGCATGGCTGCTGAGGTGATCAGCACGAAACGCAGTTCATCACCCAGCTTGGCCAGAGTATCGATCAGCTCTTCGCTGCAAAACAGCGTCACTTCTGCCTGCAAGGAACCGCCTACGACACCTTCGTTGCGGGCATTTTCCAACACTTTGTTCACCGCCGTTTTTACTGCTTGCACACGGCGCCAGAAGGCATCATCCATATCGTCATCAGCAGGCAGACGGCTGAGCCCGGTATACCACTCAGCCGCAAATACCGGCCCCTGGCGCTCGCCCGGCAGTACCTGCCAGAGCTCGTCAGCGGTAAAACTGAGAATCGGCGCAATCCAGCGAGTCAGTGCTTCGGCAATGTGGTACAGCGCGGTTTGCGCAGAGCGACGGGCACGGCTGTTTTCCTGCGTGGTGTACTGACGGTCCTTGATGATATCCAGATAGAAACCACCCAGTTCGAGCACGCAGAAGTTGTGCAGCTTTTGGTAAACCTGATGGAACTGATAGTCGTTGTAAGCCGCCTGCAGCTCGTCCTGCAGCACGGCGGCACGATGAACAATCCAGCGATCCAGCGCCAGCATATCGTCGCTGTCCAGCGCGTTTTCAGCCGGATCAAAACCGGTCATATTGGCCAGCAGGAAGCGTGCGGTATTACGGATACGGCGGTAGGAATCTGCGGTGCGCTTGAAAATTTCATCCGACACCGTCATTTCATTACGGTAGTCGGTAGCCGCCACCCACAGGCGCAGAATATCCGCACCTAGGTTGTTCATCACTTCCTGAGGTGCGATGACATTGCCCAGGGATTTGGACATTTTGCGACCGTTCACATCGACGGTAAAGCCGTGAGTCAACACCTGCTTATAGGGTGCGCAGCCATTGATTGCCACCGACGTCAGCATGGACGACTGGAACCAGCCCCGATGCTGATCGGAACCTTCCAGATAAATATCTGCGGGGAAAGCCAGCTCCTCGCGCTGACTCAGCACCGCGTAGTGGGTAACGCCTGAATCGAACCAGACATCCAGCGTATCGCCCACTTTCTCGTAATCCGCGGCCTCGTCACCCAGCAGCTCGCCAACGTCCAGATCAAACCAGGCCTGAATGCCCGCCTTCTCCACGCGCTGAGCAACCTGTTCAATAAGCTCAGGCGTACGCGGATGCAGCGCGGCGGTCTCGCGGTGAACAAACAACGCGATTGGCGCTCCCCAGGTACGCTGGCGGGAAATACACCAGTCCGGTCGCTCACCCATCATCGACTCAATACGCGCGCGGCCCCAGCCAGGCATCCACTGCACGCCGTCGACAGCCTGCATCGCTTTGTCGAGCAGACCGTTCTGCTTCATACTGACAAACCACTGGGGCGTGGCACGAAAAATGATCGGCGTTTTGTGGCGCCAGCAATGGGGGTAGCTGTGCGGGTAGGCGGCGTTATGCAGCAGACGCTGACGCGCCGCCAACTCGGCGATAACCTGTTCGTTGGCCTTGAAAACATGCTGACCGCCAAACAGTTCGGTGCCCTCAATGTACACGCCATTGGGACCAACCGGGTTGTAGACGTCCAGGCCGTATTTCTGCCCCACGGCAAAGTCGTCCTGACCATGGGCAGGCGCAGTGTGGACAGCGCCGGTACCCGCTTCCGTGGTGACGTGGTCGCCCAGAATAACCGGCACCTGACGGCCGTACAGAGGATGCTGCAGCGCCAGCCCTTCCAGCGCCTGTCCCTTGCAACGCCCAACAATGCGGAAATCGGCAATGCCGAGACGCGCCATGACCTGCTCGTGCAGCGCCTCCGCTAACAGCAGTAATTCGTCTCGGCCGTCGCGCTGGTAGGCCAGCCAGACATAATCCAGCTCAGCGTTCAGACACACCGCCATATTGGCCGGAATGGTCCAGGGCGTTGTGGTCCAGATCGCCAGATTCATCTGTCCACAGACATCGTCACCCAAGCCGCTGCGCTGGCGAGCATCCGCCTCGTCTACCACAGCAAAAGCTACATCGATAGCCGGAGACGTTTTGTCCTTGTACTCCACTTCGGCTTCCGCCAGCGCGGAGCCGCAATCCAGACACCAGTGCACGGGCTTGAAGCCCTTGTGCAGATGGCCATTCTCGGCAATTTTCCCCAGCGCTCGGATAATATTGGCCTCGAAGTCGAAGCTCATGGTCAGGTAGGGCTTATCCCAATCACCCAACACTCCCAGACGCTTGAAACCCTCGCGCTGGCCATTGACCTGCTTGTAGGCATACTCCCGGCACTTTTCACGGAAGGTGGCAGCATCAACCTTGCGGCCGGGTTTGCCGACTTTCTTCTCCACGTTCAGCTCAATCGGCAGGCCGTGGCAGTCCCAACCGGGGACATAGGGCGCATCGTAGCCGCTCAGAGTGCGCGACTTGACGATCATGTCCTTGAGAATTTTATTCAATGAGTGACCGATGTGGATATCACCGTTCGCATACGGAGGACCGTCGTGCAGAATAAATTTTTCGCGTCCTGCGCGGGCCTTGCGAATCTGACCGTAGTAATCCTCGGCGTACCAGCGCTTGAGCGCCTGTGGCTCGCGCTGGGCCAGGTTGGCCTTCATCGCAAAGTCCGTTTTCGGCAAGTTCAGGGTGTGCTTGTAGTCACTCATAAATGCGTTTCTTGCAGTCCCGGCAGTCGGGTTAGAGAGAGAAGTAATCGCGTGCCTGGTCAATATCCCGGGCTATCTGCTCGCGCAGCGCGTCGATGCTGTCAAATTTGATTTCGTTGCGCAGTTTCTCGCGAAACAGCACGCGGATATTACGCCGATAGAGGTCGCCATTGAAGTTCAATAAATGCACTTCAAGAATGGCTTTGCTCAAGTCGCCCACGGTGGGCCGAACGCCGACGTTAGCCACGCCCGGCAGCGGCTGTGCCTCAACCCCTTCCACTTCCACAGCAAACACCCCGGCCAACGGCGAACGCAGACGGCGGAGCTGGAGATTAGCGGTGGGCGCACCAATAGTGCGCCCCAGTTGCTGGCCGACAATCACGCGTCCGGAAATGCTGTAAGGTCGCCCGAGCAGCGCTTCCGCCAGCGCGAAATCCCCCGCTGCCAGCACCTCGCGAATACGGGTACTGCTGACACGCTCGCCATCGTATTGCAGCGTGGCGGTATCCATCACGTCAAAGCCATCGCGGGCACCGGCCTTGCGCAGCAAGTCAAAATCGCCGCTGCGATCCCGACCAAAGCGCAGATCGTCACCCACCACGATGTACTTGGCACCGAGGTTTTTCACAAACAGGGTATTAATGAACTCGTCGGCGCTCATATTGCGCAGCGCAGGGGTGAAGCGAATACGCACCACGCGATCAATGCCCAGCTCGCGAATGGCCTCAAACTTCTCGCGAAACGACATCAGCCGCGGCGGCGCAGAATCCGGGGCAAAGTATTCGCGGGGCAGCGGTTCAAACAGCACCACAGTGGAAGGCAGGCCGTATTCGCGACTTTTTTCCACGAGCTGGCGCAACACCGCCTGGTGGCCGCGATGCACGCCATCAAACGCGCCTATCGTCGCCACACAGCCCCCGTGTCGTGGGCGGAAATTGTGAAATCCGCGGATTAACTCCATGCCTTCGGCTGTTCCCATCGTTGCGCTCATTGCCGACACTGTTGAACATCATTATTGAACACAGAGAAACGTGCCGAAGCCGGAGCGGTGACAAAGCGCCTGATTATAGCGCAGTCACCGTCGCGACTAAACGCCTCAACGCGCGCCGCGAAAATCGCCGATGCGCATCCCCATCATCCACAAACCGAGCAGGTACACACCGCCCCCCGTCGCGCAAACCGCCAACAGCACGGCAGCACGCTGCCAGGAAAACCACAGGGCCCAGTCGTGAATACCCAGACGCGCGGCGATCAGCACCGCCGCCATCGCCGCCACCGGCAGCAACACTTGCACGCTATAGCGCAACCAGCCCGCTGCGGGATGGTACACATCGCGCTTCAGCAGCCCACGCAGCAACAGCGCCGCATTGAGCCAGGCTGACGCCGCGGTGGCCAGTGCCAGCCCCACGTGACCGATCTGCCAGTAAAAATGCAGTGGCAGCACCAGCGCGATGTTAAAGACCATATTCGCCACCATCGCATAGATGCCGATGCGCACCGGCGTGCGAGTGTCCTGGCAGGCAAAGAAGCCCGGCGCCAATACCTTGATCAGCATAAAGGCCAACAGACCCAGTGTGTATGCGCGCAGACTCAGGGCCGCCATGGTAACGTCGCGACTTTGCAGCTCACCGTACTGGAAGAGCGTAATCAGAATCGGTTCGGCGAGAATCAGCAACGCCACGGCGGCGGGCAGGGCCATCAGTAACACGCCGCGAATCGCCCAGTCCAGCGTCTGAGAAAAGGCCTGCTGGTCACCCCCCGCCCGCTGGCGCGACAAACTGGGCAGAATCACCGTGGCAATGGCAATAGCAAACACCCCCAGGGGCAGCTCTACCAGCCGGTCGGAATAATAGAGCCAGGAGATACTCCCGGTAGGCAGGAAGGACGCCAGTACGGTATCGAGCAGCAAATTGATCTGGCTGACCGAGACCCCGAACATCGCCGGGATCATCAGTTGCACGATCCGGCGCACGCCCTCATCGCCCCACTGCCAACGCGGCGTCGGCAACAAATGCAGGCGCTGGAGAAACGGCAGCTGAAAGACCAGCTGCACACAACCCGCCGTTAGTACGCCCCAGGCCAAGGCCATTGCGGGCTCATCGAAATACGGCGCGGCCACCACGGCCGCCGTGATCAGGCAGACATTCAGCAGCACCGGCGTAAACGCGGGCACAGCAAAGCGGCCATAGCTGTTCAGCACCGCCCCGGCAAAACCAGTGAGGGAGATCAGCATCAGATAGGGAAAGGTGATACGGATCATTTCCGTGGTGAGCGCAAACTTCAGCGGGTCGCCACGAAATCCAGGCGCAAATACCGTTGCCACCAGTGGCGCTGCAATGACCGCCAGCAGCGTGATGCACAGCAATGTGCCGCCCAAGGCACCGGCCACCCGGTCGAGCAGTTGTTTAACCGCCGCGGCATCACGGGTTTCCCGGTACTCGGAGAGCACTGGCACAAAGGCCTGAGAAAACGCCCCCTCAGCAAACAGGCGGCGCAGAAAATTGGGGATTTTAAAGGCAACAAAGAAGGCGTCGGCATTGGCCGTGGCACCCAGCACTACCGCAATCACCACGTCGCGAATCAGCCCCAGTACCCGCGACAACATGGTCATGGCACCGACCACCAGGCTGGAGCGCAGCAGTCCGCCACCGGATGAGGATTTAGAAGGTGCCGCTTCTTCCGTTTCGCTCACGACCATTGCGCCTGCAAACGCGCCCGATGCAGGCGCAGCCACTGCAGGGCAATCACCGAATGGGCATTGTTGATTTCACCGCGATCCAGCATGGCAAAAGCCGTTTCGGCCGCGTATACACTGGCGCGGATATCTTCCCCCTCAGTGGCAAGACCGTGAAGACCACCAGCACCATCGAGAGAACACTGTCCGCAGTAGAGGTAAAAGTACTCGTCGCTGCCACCGGGCGAAGAGAAATACTCGGCCACGGCCTCCAGCTCAGCCACCGCGATGTCCGCTTCCTCTCGGGCTTCACGGCGAGCGACGTCTTCCGGGCTTTCATCGGTGTCGATAATCCCCGCCACCAGTTCAGTGAGCCAGGGCGACTGACCGCTGTCGAGCGCGCCCACACGAAACTGCTCTACCAGCAGCACTTCATCGCGCCGGGCATCGTAGGGCAACAGTCCCACGGCCGGGCCGCGCACAAACAGTTCGCGAGAAATCGGCTTGCCCCAGCCACCGGCAAACAGGCGATGGCGCAACGTGAGCGCGCGGATCTCGAAGAAGCCCCGCCAGGCGCTGCGGCTGTCGATAACCTCGACATCGTCGCGATCGAAGTCCGTCATCAGAACCGCCTTTCGGTATACCAGTTAACGTCGCGAGCCGATTTGTCGACCTGGTCAACAACATCGAGAATCATCGCGAACAGCGCCATACGTACCAGTACGCCGTTGTCGGCCTGACGAAAAATCGCCAGATTGGGGTTGTCGTTCAGGTCGTTATCCAGCTCATTGGCTTCCTGCCGGGAATCCCTGGGCAACGGATGCATGATGACGGTATTGGGTTCGCAGTAGCGGGTGTAAATGGACTGATTCAGGCGATAGCGACCACGATATAGATCCGCGTCGGCCTTGCTGGCAAAACGCTCTTCTTGAATGCGAGTGGAATAGGCGATATCCACATTGGACAGGCTCGCCTCCATCACGTCGGACTCCACCACGGTGTGTCCGTCCATGCGCAGCGCCTCGACAATTTCCCCCGGCATGCGCAATTCGTCGGGTGAGATCAACACCAGATGGATATTGCGATACAGCCCCAGCAGCTTGCACAGCGAGTGCACAGTACGGCCATATTTCAGGTCACCAATCATCGCGATGCGCAAGCCATCGATATCATTGCGGCCCTGATGACGAAGCTCCTTGCGGATGGTGTACAGGTCGAGCAAGGCCTGACTGGGGTGTTCGTTCGCACCGTCGCCACCATTGATCACCGGCACGCGGCTGGCCTGAGCAAACTCGCTGACCGACCCCGATGCCGGATGGCGCATCACAATCACATCGCTATAACCACTGAGCACCCGTGCCGTGTCATAAAGGGATTCGCCCTTGGCAATCGCCGAGCTTTCGAAGCCGGTGGTCTCGCGCACCTCGCCACCCAGCAGATTAAAGGCGCAGCCAAAGCTGACCCGCGTTCGGGTAGAAGGCTCGAAAAACATATTGCCGAGAATGGCACCATCCAGCACCTTGGTTACCCGTTCCCGGTGCGCGTAGGGCACCATGCGGTCGGCCACGGTAAAGACGCGCTCGATATCTTCGCGCTCGAACTGACCGATGGAGAGAATATGACTACCGGCAAATTTCAAGACTGTTCTCCCATATTTACTGTGCAGCGCCAGACAAGGGACGTTCGTCCGCTGCCGACGCCTGATGGTTCGCTTCATCAAACTGCAAACTGGCCCAGCGCGCATACAGCGGCGACTGGCTCAGCAATTCACTGTGGCGGCCACAGGCCACCAGCTCACCGTGATCCAGCACGGCAATACGATCGACATTGATGACGGTGGCCAGGCGGTGGGCAATCACAATGCTGGTGCGACCTTGCATCAGGCGTTCCAGCGCCTTCTGTACCTGATATTCACTCTCGGCATCCAGCGCACTGGTCGCCTCGTCGAGCAGCAGCAGGCGCGGATCAGCCAGCAGTGCACGGGCAATCGCAATGCGCTGGCGCTGGCCGCCTGACAAGCGCACCCCGCCCTCGCCCACAAAACTCTGGTAGCCCTCTGGCAGACGCTCGATAAACTCGTGGGCATAGGCCGCCTTTGCCGCCGCTTCAATATCTTCGTCGCTGGCGTCCGCACGACCATAGCGAATATTGTCCGCGACCGTGCCAGTAAACAGCACCGGTTGCTGCGGCACCATGGCGATGTACTGCCTCAATTCGGCAGGATCAAGGTCGCGAATATCGACGCCGTCAAAACGAATAGCTCCACCGCTGACATCGTAAAATCGCAACAGCAAATCAATCATCGTCGACTTACCGGCACCGGAACTGCCCACCAGCGCCAGGCTGCTGCCAGCGGGGACGTTCAGGGTGAACTGCTTGATGGCCAGTACCTCAGGCCGGGAGGCATAGGCAAAATCCACGGCGTCAAAGGCAATCTCGCCACGAACGGGTTGCGCCAGCGACACCGGCTGTGCGGGCGGCAAAATTCGGTTCTCAGCGGCCAGCAGTTCCAACAGCCGCTCTGCCGCGCCTGCGGCCCGCTGCAAGTCGCCATAGACTTCCGAGATTGCGCCGACGGACGCGGCCACCATCACGGCATAGAAAATAAACGCAGTCAGCTCACCGGCACTGATCCGACCGGCCAATACGTCATGACCACCGACCCACAACATGCCTGTCACCGCGCCCAGTACCAGCACAATCACAATGGTGGTCAGCCAGGCGCGCTGACGAATGCGCACAATGGCCACATCAAAGGCCGTCTCGGCATGACGATCAAACGTCGCTCTATCCGCCTGCTGGTGATTAAAGGCCTGCACCAGTTTGATGTTCTTTACCGCCTCGCCCACAAAGCTGCCAACACTGGCGATCTTGTCCTGACTGCTACGGGACAGGCTGCGCACTCGGCGGCCGAAGATCAGAATGGGACCGATAACCAGCGGCACGCTCAACAGCACTACGCCGGTCAACTTGGGGTTGGTGATAAACAGCCAGATCAGGCCACCGAAAAACATCAGCGCATTGCGCAGGGCAATCGACACCGACGAGCCAATCACCGTTTGCAGCAAACTGGTGTCGGTGGTGATGCGCGACTGAATATCGCCGCTGAGCTGGTTTTCAAAAAAGCCGGGGTGCAGGGTCACAACGTGGGCAAACACCGCTTTGCGAAGATCGGCACTCACCCGCTCGCCGATCCACGACACCAGATAAAAGCGAATAAAAGTGCCAAAGGCAAGAAGGACCACCATGCCCATAAACAGCAGCAGCGCCTGATTCAGCGCGTCTTCCGTTGCGCCGCTGGCAAAGCCGCTGTCCACCAGCATCCGCAGGCCCTGGCCGATAGACAGAGTGATGGCCGCCGTGCACACCAGCGCCACACTGGCGCCTAAGACCTGAGCACGATAGGGACGAAGAAAGCCCAGCATGGCGCGCAACACGCCGATGTTTGCCTTGCCGCGCTCGTCGCCACCTTGATCAGCCATGGACCCTCCTGTTATGGGCGCGCATTATTGCGCGGATCTGCATCCGGTAAAAGCGCCCCGTCAATCAGCCGCAACTTTTGCTGGCGACTGAGTTTTTTGATCGCGGCCTCGCGCTTTGAGGCCGCCGAGCGATCCACCGCCGCTTCGGTATACACCATCGCCTCTGGCGGGTCGCTGCGAAAAAACCGGGCACCGCGTCCACCTTCGCCGCAATGCTCCCGAAAACGTCGCTCGGTGTCGGTGGTAATCCCGGTGTACAGCCGCCCGCTGCGGCAGCGCACCATATACACCCACCAATCGCTCAAAGCCCTTCCTGCTCCAGCGCGTCAGCGTAGTCGTTCAGTTCCTGCAAAATGTGCTGCTGGAAGTCGTCCAGTTCTCCCTCAGCCAGCTCGCTCAGGCGCTGACGAAAGGCGTCGAAACCCAGCAGACCGTTTCCCGGCTGACGAAGGCGCTGCTTACAGAAAGCAAACCAGCGCTGACGCTCCTGAGCGGACAGGCTCTGAGGGAAATTTCGGCCGCGATAGCGCCACAGCAGCTCGCCAAGACGGGCATCACTGAACTGAAAGGACTCGCTGGCCAGTGCTTCTGGCGACAAACTGCGAATACGATCCATGGCGCGCTTGTCACTATCACCGAAAAAGCCGCCATAGAGCTGAGTATCCACATCGGGGTTTTCCTCAAACTCCCGCTGCTGATAAAGCTGCTGAAGCTTTTCTTGCAGGCCCTGAGCATGATGCAATTGCTGCCAGTGACGACGACAGACGTCCAGATCAATCTGCAGCCGCTCGGCACTGGCGTCGTCCAGCAATTTGGGGGTCGCCACGATCGGCGCACGGTTCAGATGAATTTCTTTCAGAGGAATGCGCTCGACGCCCTCCCCCAGTTCGGCACTGCTGCTGAACAGCCGCCGAGCAACTTCTTCAACGCCGAGTTCAATCAGGGGCTGCGGGTCAACTGACAGATCGTAAACAATCACACTGTTACGATTCACCGGGTGCGGCGCCAGCGGCATCATCAAGGCAGTGCAGCCCCGCGCCGCAGAAATTCGACCTGACACATGCACCACTGGCACCTGCGTGTCGGTATCCAGCATCGCCGACACCGTGCGCTTGTTGCGCAAGCTTAGCGCGTAGTCATAGAGCTTGGGCTGCGCGGTTTTTATCAGCCTCGCCAGATCAATCGTTGCCAGCACATCCGACAGCGCATCGTGAGCCGATTCGTGGCTCAGGCCATTGACCGCTGTCAGCTCCTCCAGCCTGAAGCTCGGGCTGCCATCCTCGCGACGGGGCCATTCAATTCCCTCAGGGCGCAGTGCATAACACAGACGCACCACGTCGATCAGATCCCAACGCGAATTGCCGTTCTGCCACTCCCGGGCGTAGGGGTCGTAGAAATTGCGGTAAAGCGCGTAACGAGTCACCTCGTCATCGAAGCGAATACTGTTGTAACCGACCGTGCAGGTGCCGGGCTGGGCCAGTTCCGCATGGATATTGGCAACAAACTCGGCTTCACTCAGCCCTTCTTCCAAGGCCTGTTGAGGCGTGATGCCGGTGACCAGACAGGCCTCGGGATTGGGCAGGTAGTCAGGCGTGGGGCGACAGAACTGAACCAGCGGCTCGCCGATAATGTTCAGATCGGCATCGGTTCGCACACCGGCAAACTGTGAGGGACGGTCCAGCGCAGGCGCCGTGCCCCAGGTTTCGTAGTCATGCCAGTAAAAGGTTTCGCTCATGCCGTTTGTCCAACACCACCCTGCAAAAACGGGGGCCTAGCCCCCGTTCTGTTTTACGCCACGTTAATCTTTTCAGCCTCGATTTTGGCTTTCCAGATCTGCGGCCCGAGTTTATGTACCGACTCACCCTCGGTATCCACTGCCACGGTGACCGGCATGTCCTCCACGGTGAACTCGTAGATCGCCTCCATGCCCAGTTCCGGGAAGGCAACCACTTCAGCTTTTTTGATCGCCTGCGCCACCAGGTATGCAGCGCCGCCGGTCGCCATCAGATAGACAGCTTCGAACTCTTTAATGGCATCGATGGCGCCATCGCCGCGCTCGGACTTGCCGATCATGCCCATCAGGCCGGTTTCGGCCAGCATGGTGCGGGTGAATTTATCCATACGGGTGGCCGTGGTCGGACCAGCGGGGCCAACCACCTCATCGCGCACCGGATCAACCGGGCCCACGTAGTAAATGAAGCGGCCTTTCAGATCGACCGGCAACTTCTCGCCCTTGGCCAGCATATCGACCATTTTCTTGTGCGCGGCGTCGCGGCCGGTAAGCATTTTGCCATTCAGCAGCAGCGTATCGCCGGGCTTCCAGGTCTTAATCTCGTCAGCCGTAACAGTGTCCAGATTCACACGCTTCACATTGCCGCCGGTTTCACGGGTGACTTCCGGCCACTCTTCCAGCTTCGGCGGCGCCAGCGCAACCGGACCGCTGCCATCCAGGGTGAAATGAGCATGACGGGTGGCTGCGCAGTTCGGGATCAGTGCAATCGCCTTGTTCGCTGCGTGGGTCGGGTAGTCTTTGACTTTAACATCCAGCACCGTCGTCAGGCCGCCCAATCCCTGAGCACCGATGCCCAACTGGTTCACTTTTTTGTGCAGCTCCAGGCGCAGCTCTTCTGAACGGTTAGATGCGCCACGTTTTTGCAGGTCGTGAATATCGATGGGGTCGAGCAGAGCCTCTTTGGCCAGCAGCATCGCCTTTTCGGCCGTGCCGCCAATACCAATGCCCAGCATGCCCGGCGGACACCAGCCCGCACCCATGGTCGGCACCATTTTCAGCACCCAGTCCACTACGGAATCAGAGGGGTTAAGCATGGCGAATTTCGACTTGGCCTCGGAACCGCCGCCTTTCGCTGCCACGTGCACTTCAACGGTGTCACCGGGCACGATTTCGTAGTGAATGACGGCAGGCGTGTTGTCTTTGGTGTTGCTGCGAGCGCCGTCGGGATCGGCCAGAATGGAAGCACGCAGCACATTGTCGGGCAGGTTGTAAGCACGGCGAACACCTTCGTTCACCATATCGGAAACGCCCATATCACCTTCCCACTGCACGTTCATGCCCACGGTCAGGAAGACGGTTACGATACCGGTGTCCTGACAGATCGGGCGGTGCCCCTCGGCACACATACGCGAGTTGATGAGAATCTGCGCCATGGCGTCTTTGGCCGCCGGGTTTTGCTCACGCTGGTAAGCCTCGTCCACTGCCTTGATGAAATCGACCGGGTGGTAGTAGGAAATGTATTGCAGGGCGTCGGCAACACTCTGAATCAGGTCGTCTTGACGGATAACAGTCATGTGGCAGGTTCCTCAGGCCAAGGTTTGCATTGGGGTTGAGCGCCGTGGCGCAGACCGACCCTCAGGCCAGTCAGGCTCGGCACCGGGCCCTCGCCCAGTGCCGATAATGTGGCGCAGGATTATACACCAGCCAGCGCGGCGGCGTCAGCGGGCCTCGGGACTGCCTGCGTGGTATTGGGTAATGGTCTGGCGCAGGGCATCGATTTCACGATTGACCTGACGGCGGAACGCATTCACAGAATCCAGCCACTGCTCGCTCTGCTCCATGCGCTTCTCCAGGTCCTTGACGCGCGCATCGAGACTGCCCCCGGCGGCAAGCTGCTTGTTCACGTCCAGTAAGGTTTTTTTGTTCACCTCACTTTGAGCGATGACTCTATCCAGCTTGCCCGACATCGATTTGAGCGACTCGCGGTCGGCCTTGTAGCCATCCAGCGCCTTTTTAAGCTCCGCGCTCAGCGTGGTATTGCGGCTTTCGATACTCGCCAGACGTTTTTCGTTTTTGGCAATCTGGGCATCGTGCTCGGCCAGTTCCGCCTTCTGTCGCTTCCAGACGTTATCCCAGAGTTTGCGCACCTCGGAATCCAGCTCTTTGAGTTTTACCGCCGTTGTCACGCTGTTCTGCTCAAGACTCTCATCCGCTGAGGATAATCGCTGTTCGAGTGCATCCAGCCGCGACTGCGCCTGCTTCAACTCGCCCTGAGTCAGCAGCAAACGATCAAACAGGTAGTACGCCGCCGCGGCCAAGGCAACAATCAACAAGGCCAGCATAAACAGAATAAAGCCACTACCACCGGAGGCAGGCGGAGGCGGCGGAGGTAAATCAGCCCCGCCGTTACCTCCCTTGCCAGCGGGCGCGCGCTGGGCAATGTCCTCTTCATCGAGGGCAATCGAAATACGCGGTTCCTGTCGTTCTGTACTCACTATTCACCTTTCCATCGCTGTTTAAACATCGCCACCCAGGCATCAATGCTCCGCATTATGAACTGCCGCCCGTCCAGCCTCCAGTGCCACTGTACAAAGTCGCTCGGCCGACGGGCATTTTGCTATACTGCTGCCGCCCCCGGACGCGCTGTCTGCGGGCTACAACTATGACAACAACTCTTCGAGAGGGGCTTATGGACGCGTATATTTCTGTCGACCTCGCACTGCGCTGGTTGCACGTATTGTTTGGCATTACCTGGATCGGCCTGCTGTACTACTTCAACTTTGTACAGACCGAGTACTTCAAAGAAGCCGAGCCCGCCGCCAAAGCCGATGCGGTACAAAAATTGGTTCCCCGCGCGCTGGCGTGGTTCCGCTGGGGCGCCATGTTTACCTTCCTGACCGGTCTGGCCCTTCTACACTTCACCATGAGCCGCACGGGCGGCCTGAATGGCTACATTATTGTCGGCGCACTGCTCGGCACCCTGATGTTCCTCAACGTATGGCTGATCATCTGGCCAAACCAGAAAGTTATTTGCGGCATCAAGCCCGGTGACGCCGCCAAGGCCGCGCCTCGCGCCGCCGTGGCCTCACGTACCAACACGCTGTTCTCTGCCCCCATGCTGATCGGCATGCTGGGTTCTTTCCACGGCACTGGCAACGCGGCACTGGCCGCCGTTGGCAAAACTGCCGAGGGAGGCATCAGCCTCGGCCTGTGGATTTGCTTGGGTATTATTGCTCTACTGCAACTTAACGCCATGTTCGGCAAACCCGGCCCGATGACCACTGTGGTTGGCGTAGTGCATTTGAGTCTCGCACTGGCGCTGGGCATGATCGGTCTGCTGCAGTTTGTCTGAGCCAACACGACGTTGATAATTTTAAGGGAGCCTCTGGCTCCCTTTTTAGTTCCCAAATCCCCGCAAAATCTCCCTTCGCCCGCGCTAGAACGCCCCACTTCGCAGCATCACCAGGGTGCAGGCATCAACACACTCAATACCCGCCTCACGCAGTGTCTTCGCCAATGCTGGCGCTTCGCTGCCAGGGTTAAAAATGATTCGACGTGGCATCAGCGCCAACAACTCGGAAGCATGAGGTGCCAGCAGCGCTTCGCGCATATACACCGTTACCGTATCGACACTCCCCTCATCCAGCGCCGACAGCGACGGTACACAATTCAGCCCCGCCACGCTGGGGTGATAAGGGTTTACCGGCACAACCCGATGACCGAAGTCCTGCAGCATCACCGCGGCCCTGTGAGAAAAGCGCTCGGCTTTCGGGCTGGCTCCCAGTACCGCAACTACCATAGTTATATTCCTGAATAGATCCGATATTGAGGCAAATATGGCAGGCAATAAAAAACCGGGCAAGGCCCGGTTTTCGTTCGTGCAGTGCTCAGATTACTGCTGGTTGCTGCCCATCCATCGGCGCAGTGTAGAAGCCAGCTCCTGCGCATTGTAAGCCTCTGCCGCATCAGGCATGGGGTCTTTGCCCATTTTGATTTCCAGCGATGCCTGATAGGACGTACGCGTGGTGGACGTGGCGTAGCCACCACTGAGGCGTCCGGGCGTTTGCGCCACCACCGTGTCGCAGCTCAACAGCCCGCAACGCTGATAAACGGCCGTACCACCGCCAAAGTCGTTCACACCGGAAATACTGCTGCTGGTGCGGCTCTTACTTTCGGTATCACGGTTGACCAGCTGGAACCAGTCGTAACCCTGCTGAAGGGTTAATTCCGCTGCGCGCAGCAGCGCATAGTCATTCACCGTCTCTTTGTCGGTAACCGTATTACCGGTAAACGTGACTCGGTAGCGATCCTTGCCCAATTCAGTTTCGGTGTAGCCGTAACCGCCCCGCTTCTCCGCGGGCTGATAGGTGGTTGTACTGCTGCAGGCGGCCATGAACAGCGCCAACACTGCAATCAACATCGTCTGAATACGCATGGTCTCTCCTCATCTCGAATGCTGGCCAGTCGTTTCGCTGGCCTGTTTACTCTTTACTGACGAGAGAAAGCTTACGTGAATCTTATTAACTGAAACTGAATAGGTATAACTACGTAGCTGTCGAGATCACCATTCTCGCAACGCAGTCGTCGCCCGGCGCTAATGCAAGCTCATCGGCAAAAGCCATACCGCGCTCCACACAGACGTAGTCTCGATAGCCCCCACCGACATCCTTCATGTCAGCGGCCAGACGCTCTCCGGGGTTCCAGATGACCAGGGTATCGCAGCCCTCACCGCTGACATCCAGGGTCTGCGATCCGGTTAACAGCCGCTGACGGCCGCCAGCGCCCTCAAAAACACGATCCACCTCGCCAAAAAATGTCTGCGGTTCGACCTGCTGCTTGGCAAGCAGGCTATCGGTATTGTCGAGAAAACGACCACTTCCCAAGCCGAAGACCTGTGTTTGCTCTATGATTGCCGAAAAATAACTATGCGCGGCAAAACTCAGTGGCATAACGGTGTCACTGCAATTGCGAACCCGCAGCTCAAGCTCAATCTGACGGCCAAGGCGGTATTCCACCTCGACCTCATACACCCAGGGAAAATCCGGCAGTTCCGAGGGCAATGATGCGGTTGCCAGCTGCAGGCTCACCACGCCCTCTGCATCGCAGCTCGCCGCCTGCAACTGCCAGTCACGCTGGCGCAGCCAGCCGTGCTTGGGAAGCTCGGGCCGACGGCGATTCACGCCAAACCAAGGCAAACAGAGTGGAATGCCGCCGCGAACCGCCTTGCCCGGCGCAAATTCAGCCTGTCGGCTCAACCACAGCCAGTCGCGCCCGCTCTCAGGCACAAAGGACAGCAACTGCGCCCCCTGCAAGGCGAGTACGGCGCGGCACAAGGGGGTTTCAACACGTATCAACGGTATGGATGACTCGCTTGCATACTCGTTCCGACTGTCGCTCAGACTGACGCCGGCGGGCAACTCACACGTCAAGTTCAAGGTTTTCTCCTACAGATTGAATCCACAGCATATCGGTGGCGCCCTTCTGGAATTGGTAGTCGACCTTTTCCATACCCAGCTCGTAGCCGCAGGCCGCCAGCTCGCGAATCACCCCTGGCAAATGACTGGAGGGCCTACCTTCCAAGTCGACCAGCGGATAAATCCGCACTTCCCGGGCAACCCGGCACAGTTCTTTAAGGGCAGCGATATGCGACGCCAGACTGATCTGTTCGCTATACAGGAACAACAGATGCGAGCACAAAGCCAGATCGTACTCCCGATCCAGGCAAGGTAATTCCGGCAGACTGGCCTCAATATAGCGACCGTCAGCCAGCCCTTTGGGGTAGTCCTCCAGAAATCTGTTCATCGCTGACATGCGCACCGACCCGACGTGGCTGGGGTCGCGGAAATGCCGCCAAAGATACTCGTCGCGCTGCCGGGCGAGCTGACTGAGCATACCGGGGTAGACACGGCGAATACGCTGTTGGATGTCCTCGACGCTGAAGCAGTACATCGGGTCAACCGACAGTACCCGGCCTCCCAGCGCGGTCAACTCGGCATTAAAACTGGCAGGGCCATCGCCACAGCCCAAAATTATCCGCTCTAAATCTTCGTCACTGAGGGAAAACATCGCCCGATATTCCTCGAACGAGCGCCCCCAAGGCACAACAGATGACAACTCCAATGTATTTCACTCCGCCCTTAACGGTAAAAGCCCGCGGTGCGGGCTCTGAAGGACGAAGTATACGGCCTGAACGGGGCGACATGCCATGTCGCCCGACCTCAGTTTTCGCTGAGTTCACTGACCGCGGTGGTCAATGCCATCTGCGGATCAGGCTGGCCCGCACCGTCTACCGCATACAGCGGCAGGCGAAGGTCGGCCGAGACATTAACCAGCGGAATTGTCACATCCCGCGAGAAGGACTCGATGTACTGCGGGTGATAGCCGCTGACCCAAAAGCCCAAGGTATCGCCGGGTAACAGGCGCTCGGCAATCCCCACCATATCGATATCGACATGCTCACCCAGCCCGCGTACCGGCATCATCTGATCGTCAATCAGCGCCCAGTCGCCGCCATCGCGCTGTACAGCAAGCCCCACTAACATAATGGCGTCGCAGCCAAGGCGCAGCGTGGTAATCGTCCCCATGGTACATATTTCATCGTTAAGCATCTGGGGCGTACTCAAGGTGATATCCAACTGGGGAATTCCTGCCAGAATCACGCCTTGCTCATCGTCCACCGTCAACAGCGGCACAATCTGCGTCGCCTGGCCCAGAAGATGCGCTACCTGCGCCTCCACGCCGTTGGGGACATTGTCCACCGCGACGTCCGCAACGCCGTAGAATGCGGGCTGCACACCGTTTGCCCGCCGCGCTTTAAAATCCCCGTCGTCGATGTAGACAGCGTCGTCATCGGCCAGCGACAGGCAGAGGCCCTCGCCCAACAAACCCGCCGAATCGACGCCACGCAGCTTTTCCTGCAGCCAGGCAAACTGCGCATCGCGCTGGGACAGACTGCCACAGGCAAAATTACCGCCGGGCGCTTGGAAGTAAAGCGGCTCCGGCGTCTCACCAATGAATCCAGAGATAATGTGACCGCTCTCGTGGGTCAGCAATCGCACCTCGGCGCCGTTGCTCTCGGCGCGCTGACTCAGGCACTGGTAGTTCCACCAGGCATCATTAAAATTAAACAGCGTGTCGCGGATACCCTGCGTAATCAGCACATCGACACCCGGCTGGCCGGTGTAGGTATTGCTGCCGGGCGGCGCCACTTCAATCTGTCCGGTCAGATTATTATTCAACTCACTTTCCGCAACGCTGTAGGGCATAGTGGGCTGACGGTTCAGCCCGCACCAGTAACTCGGGCTGTGGTAGGCAAACCAGTCAATCGCGTCGCGGGGGAATTCATTCAGCGTGATTCCCCGCAGCAGCGTTTCTTTTACATAGGGGTCGAGGCCACGAGAAAAGGGCGAATCCTGCCCCTCCAGTCCGGGGCCGTAGCTGCCCGCTTCGCCACCGGCAACGAGCAGCAGGCTCCAGGTCGCCTTGATGGCATCGCCGGGGTTGAGGCTGTAGGGCAGGTGATGCCAGGTGATGTCAGGCACCATTGCGTCCAGTCGCTGCTTTTCGTCCACGGCATGCAGCAGCATCTGATAACCACCGCCATAACTGGAGCCAATGGAGCCCAACAACAGGTTCACGCCGCCTGCTGTGCTCTCGGCACTGTCAGGCCGACCGGCGTAGTCCCCACTGGCGTTGTCACGCCAGGCCAGGTAATCCAGATTTTGCTCTGCCCAGTCGACAATCTGTACGAGATCCAGCCCCTCAAAATCCGGGTCCATCACCCGCACGGTGCCGCTGCTCTGACCAAAGCCGCGCAAGTCGATACTGATTACCGCATAGTCGGCATTTACCAGCGTCTCAATACCGGTAGACGCGTAGTCTCCCGACGTCGGATCGCTGACTCGACTTCCCCCAAAACCGTGCCCCTGCAATACCAGAGGGTGCGCCCCCAGCGAGCGGGCACCGCAACGCAAGGTGGCGGGCTCAAACACTTCAAAACTGATGGTTTCACCACTGGCCGATTGCAGCGTTACCGGATAGTGGCGACCCGCCGACTGCGTGGCGAAGCTGTCGCCGCAACTGGCATTGACTTGCGTATCGGCACAGCCGCGATCATCGACCGACGCCCCCGCAGGCGTCGCCGCGCAGAGGTCATTGCTGTTTACAATGCCATCTTCATCACTGTCTCGGGCGTCGTCCGCGTCGCAGGCATCGCCCGCGCCGTCATCGTCGGCATCCTGCTGATTCGGGTTCGCCACCGCCGGGCAGTTATCATCCGCATCAAGAATACCGTCACTGTCGGTATCTATGGCTTCGGGTGTCGAACCACCACTGGAGGATGAGCTTGAGCCACCGCAGGCCTGCAGCAGAGCTAAAAGCACGCACAGCATGCCAAGACGCAGTTGGATAGACATGGGAACCACCGTTTATTGTTATTGGCGATCGCCGAAGCCATCGCTATGTCACATTTATTTAATATGTTTACTACTACAACATTAAAACGGATTTTCGACAAGCCGCCATTTCCGACCTCCTGCCTCTCACGAGCGTCTTGAACCTTTCTCGCGGGCAAAAAAAAGCCCCGCATTGCGGGGCTTTTCGGTAGAGCGTGGAGGCTTACATCATGCCGCCCATGCCGCCCATACCACCCATGCCGCCCATATCAGGCATTGCCGGGGCATCTTCTTTCGGTGCGTCGGCGATCATGCACTCGGTGGTGATGATCAGGCCGGCAACAGAGCCAGCAGCCTGCAGAGCAGTACGGGTCACTTTGGCGGGATCGAGGATCCCCATTTCCATCATGTCACCGTAGGTGCCGTTACCAGCGTTGTAGCCGAAGTTGCCTTCGCCACTGCGAACTTTGTCCAGCACGACAGAGGCTTCGTCGCCAGCGTTAGTGACGATCTGACGCAGAGGCGCTTCCATCGCGCGCAGTGCCGCTTTGATACCGGCCTGCTGGTCTTGGTTGTCGCCAGCCACTTCACCCAGCTGAGAGATAGCGCGAACCAGCGCAACACCACCGCCAGGTACCACACCTTCTTCAACCGCAGCACGAGTAGCGTGGAGCGCGTCTTCAACGCGGGCTTTCTTCTCTTTCATTTCAATTTCGGTGGCCGCGCCAACCTTGATCACAGCAACACCGCCAGCCAGCTTGGCTACGCGCTCTTGCAGTTTTTCACGGTCGTAGTCAGAGCTGGTGTTTTCGATCTGCGTGCGGATTTCACCAACACGCGCCTGAATGGCCGCGCTGTCGCCCGCACCGTCAACAATCACCGTGTTTTCTTTATCCATGGTGACGCGCTTGGCAGTACCCAGGTGCTCCAGAGTCGCTTGCTCCAGATCCAGGCCCACTTCTTCAGAAATAACCGTACCGCCGGTCAGGACCGCAATGTCCTGCAGCATGGCTTTGCGGCGATCGCCGAAACCAGGCGCTTTACAGGCAGCCACTTTCACGATGCCGCGCATCGTGTTAACCACCAGTGTCGCCAGCGCTTCGCCTTCAACATCCTCAGCGATAATAACCAGCGGACGGCTGGACTTGGCCACTTGCTCCAGCAGCGGCAGCAGCTCGCGGATGTTGGAGATTTTCTTGTCGACCAACAGGATAAAGGGGCTGTCGTGCTCAACACTCATGTTTTCAGAGTTGTTGATGAAGTAAGGCGACAGGTAGCCGCGATCGAACTGCATGCCTTCAACCACTTCCAGCGCGTTTTCCAGGCCTTGGCCTTCTTCAACGGTGATAACGCCTTCTTTACCCACTTTTTCCATCGCTTCCGCGATGATCTCACCAACATGGCTATCGCTATTGGCAGAAATAGTACCGACCTGAGCAATCGCTTTGCTGTCGGCACAGGGGATAGACAGGGCTTTGACCTGCTCTACGGCGGCAGCAATCGCTTTGTCGATACCGCGCTTCAGGTCCATCGGGTTCATGCCAGCAGCAACGGCTTTCAAACCCTCGTTAACGATGGCTTGTGCCAGAACAGTTGCGGTAGTGGTGCCGTCACCCGCGTCGTCAGAGGCTTTGGAAGCCACTTCCTTCACCATCTGGGCGCCCATGTTCTCCAGCTTGTCTTCCAGCTCGATTTCTTTCGCCACAGATACACCGTCTTTGGTCACGGTCGGCGCACCGAAAGACTTATCCAGAACCACATTGCGGCCTTTGGGACCCAACGTTACTTTAACGGCATTTGCCAGGGTGTTAACACCAGCCACCATGCGCTGGCGAGCTTCGTTGCCAAATACTACGTCTTTAGCCATGATCGTCTTACCTTTAATTCACTAATTCGTTGATTCAATTATGGTTTTGAGAATTAGGCTTCAATGATGCCGAAAATCTCAGACTCACCAAGAATGATCAGCTCTTCGCCATCTACCTTCACGGTATTGCCGGAGTACTGACCGAAGATCACGCGATCGCCGACGTTGACACCGACGGGACGCAGCTCACCGTTTTCCAGCAGTTTGCCTTCGCCCACAGCCAGCACTTCACCCTGGTTCGGCTTCTCTTTCGCAGAACCGGGCAACACGATACCACCGGCGCTGGTCTGCTCCTCTTCGCTACGACGAACCACTACGCGGTCGTATAGGGGACGAATTTTCATCTTGCTCGATCTCCATTAAATCAATGAATACATGTTGTTATTTCACCGGTCTTCCGGTGCCGCAACACGGCTTACGCCGCACGACGACTTCCCTCTCACGCAGATCGGGACTCATCAGAGTTCCCGCGAGGCCAGTGCCCGCGGGCTGTTCAGGGAGTTGGGGGCTATAAAATACTTTTCAAGAGCGGGGGGCGATTTTTTTTACTCTTCTTTGCGGTATTCGCCTTCAATAGTGACATTTGACGCAGAATCTTCACGCTGGGCGCTGCGACCCGCTCCGTAGCTGCCGAAACCGGCGGTGTTTACTTGCACCAGACCGCGACGCAGCAGCGCATCAATCAGCGCCCCGCGCAACGGTCTCAGCAGGAAAACCAGACCCAATGCGTCAGTGATAAAACCGGGCGTCAACAGCAGTACACCACCGATGGCCAGCAACATCCCTTCCAACATTTCCCGGGCAGGCACTTCACCGTGATCCATGCGCTGACGCGCGCGGAGCAGCGTCGATACGCCTTGCTGGCGGAGCAGTGCGGCGCCCGCCATGGCCGTTAACACCACGCAGGCGATGGTCGGCAGCGCGCCGATGGCACTGCCCACTTCAATCAGCAGCCACATTTCCAGAATCGGCGCCAAAATAAAAACAACAAACAGTATTCTCATGCTTACGCAGACCCGTTATTCCTGCAAAGGTGCCCTGATGGCGCCAAAATCTCATCCCGGCAATACAGCCACATTCGGAGACTTCACCCCTAGTGCATCGCCGCTTGTCACCCTATTATGTCAGCTCTTCAGACTCAACGACTAGCGACAAGCCATGCGCCAACTGCACGCCCAAATTATATGCTCACTCCTGCTCGGCGGCCTGCTGTGCGCGCCAGCCCTGGCTCAGGACAAAGTACAGGAAACGCAGGAGCAAATCGTGTCCATGCGACAGTGTCTGGCCTTGTTGAGCCAGGATGCCGCCAACGACACCTCTATCGGTGACCTGCGCGAACGCTGCCGCCAACAGATTGATCCGGTAGAAAGCGCAGAGCAGGAGCTGCGCAGCAATCAAAGTGGCGTCATCAACGAGCGCAAAGCGCTTGAAGATGTCGCCAGTGAGAACCCCTTTGTTCTCACCCCTCACCGCATCAACTATCTGCTGCCGATCTCATGGCGCGACGACACCAGCGACTTCAGTGACAGTCTCGGCGTGGATAAAGAGGGCGTCGACAATACCGAGGTAGAATTCCAACTCAGTGTGAAAGTTCATATCGCCCGGGGCATTCTCGGCGACGGCACGCTGAGCGGAGCCTACACTGGCCGCTCCTTCTGGCAGGCCTACAACAAAGAATATTCCGCACCGTTCAGAGAGACCAATCACGAGCCTGAACTGATTCTGAGTTATACCAATGACTGGGAGTGGCTGGGCTTTCGCAATGTCGGCAATCAGCTGATTTTCAACCACCAGTCAAACGGTCGCAGCGAGCCGCTATCGCGCAGCTGGAACCGTGTCATGCTGAACTTCCTGTTCGAAAAGGACCGCTTCGCCATGTCGTTTCGGCCGTGGTATCGCATTCCCGAAGACCGCGAGGACGATGACAACCCGGACATCGAGCACTATATGGGTCATTTCGAGTGGATGGGCTTCTATCAGTGGCACGACCGCACCCTGAGTATTATGGTCCGTAACAATCTGCGCAGCGACAGTCGAGGCGCAATAGAACTGGGCTGGAGCTTCCCGATCAGTTCAAAAATCAAAGCCTATGTGAAGTATTTTAATGGCTACGGCGAGAGCCTGATCGAATATAATAATTCGCTGCAAAGCGTCGGCATCGGCGTATTGATCAGTGACTGGCTCTAAGCCGGTCCGCGCAGAACACTTACAACAATCATCAAAACACTGAAGGTAAGACATGATCACTGCACAGCAAGCTTTAGCGCGGCTCAAAGAGGGCAATGCGCGTTTCGTTGAAAAACTCAGCGCCAATGAAGATACCTGCATGGTCAACCGCCCTGAGCTGGTGGCCGAACAGAGCCCTTTCGCGATTATTTTGGGTTGTTCCGATGCACGCGTTCCCGCCGAACTGGTATTCGATCAGGGCCTGGGCGACTTATTTGTTATCCGCGTGGCAGGAAATATCGTTGCACCGTCTGGCATCGGCAGCGTTGAGTTTGCCGCGCTGAGCTTCGGCACGCCACTGGTCGTGGTGCTGGGCCACTCAAAATGCGGCGCAATCAACGCCACCGTCAATGCCCTGACCGGCAACTCAAAAATCCCGACGTCCAACCTTCATTCGATCGTTAAACGTGTTCGCCCGGCGGTAGAGAGCCTGCTGGCCACGGAGTTGAAACACGACCATAACAAGCTGGTGGAGCAAGCAGTACGCGCGAATGTCCGCAGCTCTGTTGAACACCTTTCCAGCGGCTCATCGACCCTTGAAAGCCTGATCAGCGAAGGCAAGTTGATGGTTGTAGGTGCCGAGTACTCCCTCGAAACCGGCAAGGTGGACTTCTTCTATGAAGATTACTGGGAGCGCATCCGCAATCTCGACGAGTGACCTCAGTGACCGGGCGCGCCAGCAACTGAGACTGGCGCTCAGCCGCATTCCTCATGGCAGGCTGTGCAGCTATGGCGAACTCGCCCGGCAAGCCGGGCTGCCCGGTCGGGCACGCTGGGTGGGCAGGCAGCTGTCACAGTTACCCGAGGACACGGCTCTGCCTTGGCACCGGGTCGTCAATGCGCAGGGCCGAATCAGTTTCCCAGTGGGTAGCGATCAATACCAGCGGCAACTTCAGCGCCTGTTAGAAGAAGGCAGCGCCGATACCACCGGCAAACTCTACTGGCGGCAGCGTCACTGGCCCCTTCACGAAGACTGAGCATCGCTGGGCTCAGACCACGGCGCCACTTTAAACAACATCAACATGCCCGGAACCGCCAACGCGGTGCAGAAGAGGTAGAAATTGGTCCAGCCAATCGCCTCGACAATCCAGCCGGTGGTGGCGTTGGCAAAGGTGCGCGGCAATGCGGCAAGTGCGGTAAACAGGGCGAACTGCGTGGCGGCATAGGCCGGCGTTGTTGCCCGGGCAATAAAGGCGGTAAAGGCCGCGGTGCCCAAGCCAACGCCGAGGTATTCAAAAACAATCACCAGCGTCAGCGCCAGCCGGTTGGGGCCGATTTCCGCCAATGCAGCAAAGCCCAAAATACTGGCGACTTGGACAAAGCCAAACACCCACAGTGCCCGGTTAATGCCCAGGCGAATCATGATGACACCGCCAACCAGACCGCCAATGATTGCCGCCGTCAGTGAGGCGGTTTTGGCGATGGTGCCAATCTCGGTAAGGCTGAAACCAATATCCAGATAGAATGGCGATGACAGCGCCGTGGCCATGTTGTCGCCGAGTTTGTACAGAAACAGGAACGACAGCAGCAACAGGGCACTGCCCAAGCCGCGACGCAATACAAACTCCCGGAACGGCTCAACGACGGCCGCCCGTAAAGTGAGCGGCGCAACACTGGCATCAGAGGCCTCGCTGACCCACAGCGTCATGGCAACCCCAATTGCCATAAAGCCGGCCATCACCATAAACACGGTGCTCCAAGGCAGGTAATCGCCCATGATGACGCCCAGCGAACCGGGCACCAAGCCAGCCAGTCGGTAGGCCTGCACGTGTATGGCGTTGCCCAGACCGAGTTCTTCATCTTTCAGCAATTCGCGACGATAGGCATCCAGCACCACATCCTGACTGGCGCTGAAAAACGCCACGCCCGCCGCCACATAGGCCACCAAGCCCACTGACACTTTGGGATCAATAAATCCCAGTGCCGCCATCGACAGCATCAGTGCGATTTGAGTAATCAGCATCCAGCCACGGCGACGCCCCAGAAAAGGCGGCACGTAGCGGTCCATTAACGGCGCCCAGATAAACTTCCAGTTGTAGGGAAAGCCCACCAGAGCAAACAGACCGATTTCCGTCAGCCCGACGCCCTCACTGCGCAGCCAGGCAGGCACCAACTGAATAAGGAAATAGAGTGGTAGCCCCGAGGCGATTCCCGTCAATACACAGATAAACATCTGCCGGGTGAAAATCGCTTTATGCCAGGGCTGTTCTGCCAGGGGCGTGTCGGCATCGCTCATCCGACGACCTCCGTGTAAAGGAACAAAGACAACAGTAAGGCCTTAATCACGGAAGTTATTAAACTGTAGTGGCTGTTCAAGATCCGCCTCACGGAGCATAGCCATGACCTGCTGAAGGTCATCACGCTTTTTGCCGGTCACCCGCACTTGATCGCCCTGAATCTGCGTTTGTACTTTGATCTTGGTGTCTTTAATCAGCTTGACGATTTTTCTCGCCAGATCACCTTCCAGCCCGGTTTTCATGGTGATGCGCTGCTTCACCTGCTTGCCAGAGGTTTCCACCTTGTCGAGCTCCATGGCCTTGGGATCGATTTTGTTCTTGATCAGATTGCTGCGCAGCATGTCTTCCATCTGAGTCAGCTGAAACTCGGCATCTGCGTAGATGACGGCATTGAGGCCATCTCGTTCGAACTTGGCATCGACGCCCTTGAAGTCAAAGCGCGTTTCGATCACACGGTTAGACTGATCCAAAGCATTGGTAAACGTGTGCAAATCCACTTCAGAAACAATATCAAATGAGGGCATCGGGGCGTTCCTTAAGAATTCTGGCGGGCCAAGTGTAGCAAGCACCGACGCAAGTCAACAGCATCGGACATTGCCGCAGCGCAGGCCTATCCCGTAAGCTGCGCCCATGCATACACACGAGCTTCACTGGTCTATTCTCGGTGCAGGTGCTATCGGCACGCTGTGGGCTTCTTATGCCTTCAAACAAGGCCGCAGCGCCGCTTTATTGCTGCGCGACAACGCCCGGCTGGAAGACTATCGGCGGGCGCGGGGTATTCTCGCCACCCTCGGCGGCAGTGCCGAACTGCTGCCGTTGCCGGCACAGTCCTGCGAGGAAGACGGCGCCCCCATCGACCACTTGTTGCTGACCACCAAAGCCCCGGACAGTCTTAAAGCACTGAGCCGAATCGACCGTCGTCTCAGCAGAGGCGCAGCCGTGGTGCTATTGCAAAATGGTCTTGGCGTACGCGAAGAATTGCTGGAAAGGCGACCCGATCTGCATTGCTACCACGCAGTGACCACCGAAGGCGCCTATCGCCCCGCCCCCTTCCAAGTGGTTCACGCCGGTCGCGGCCAGACCTTGCTGGGCGGCGGGCCGAATGCCGATGTGCTCGCCAACAGCCTCAGTGTCGGGCCACTAGATGTCAGCGCGACCGAAGACATTGACGCCGCACTCTGGCGCAAGCTGGCGGTCAACTGCGCGATCAACCCCCTTACCGCGCTTTATCGCTGTCGTAACGGCGAGCTACTGGACAACCCGCTGGCACTCCAGCAATTACACCAGGTTATCGACGAAATCCTCGAACTGGGCGAATACATGGGCCAGCCCGCGCGCTTCGACGGGCTGCGTGAGCAAGTGCTCGCCGTCGTCAGAGGAACCGCGCTGAATCGCTCGTCCATGCTGCAGGATATTGAAAATGGGCGCCCCAGCGAAATTGACTATATTACCGGCTACCTTTGCCGCTATGCGTCAGACGTGGGCCTGACACTGGACGCCAACCAACAGCTTCTGGAACAGGTTCGCGCACTGTCGTAAATCCGCTTGCCATGCGCGCTGCAGCGCCGTTTTAATACGGTGAACAGCAAATCAAACCTGCCTGCGATGCTGCGGGCCGCCATGCGAGTCCCAGACATGACGCTGACAGCTCTGCAAGCGTATAACATAGAAAAAGCCATTGCGGCGGGCCAACAGATTGAGGCGATCAAACAATACCGCGAGGCCACGCACTGTGACCTGGCCGAGGCAAAGACCGCCATTGATCGCATCAGCAATGAATTGCGCGAGCAAAAGCCCTGGCTGTTTAAACACACGGCACCACCTGAACCGAAGGGCATCCGCAAGTCGGTCATCAATGTCAAAGCATTCGCCTTGTTTATGTTGGTCGATGCCGTGATTTTCGCCGGTGTGATTTACTACTTTTTTCTTCGCGACACGCCATCGTCGCAGCGAGACAGCACCGCCGTTACCAATGCGCTTGAGACCACCTCCGCACATGCCAAGCCCAAACGCTTGAAGCTGTCGGGCAAGATCGATACCGGCAGTTTTTCCGCAACGCTCGCTGACGGCGAGCGCTTTGAATCGCTGTATCTCGACAAAATTGCCGACCGCCATTACATCCGGCGCAAAGGCAGCTCGGCAAGCCGCCAGTATGACGACAGCCTGCTGGAGCGCAAAATTAAAACGGCCCGAAGCCAACAGGCTGCCACAAGGACGACGCCGGAGGGCACGATCACCCTCTCAATCCCTCGCGGTACCGACGCCCCCGTCATCGACGGCATTCTGGAAGCGGATGCATGGCGCGACGCCCTTCGCCTGACTAGCGATGACGGCAGCCAAACCACACTGTATGCCAAGGTTGTCGGCGACTGGTTATTTGTCGCCTGCGACGCCCCCGCTGAACGGACGGCCAGTGGCTATGACCAACTGCGCGTGTATCTCCACATGGGCCTGTTCGACACACTGGTCAACGAGAGGATTCATATCGGCCGTGGCCCCGGGATAACCAGCATTCGACAAACTCGCTTTCACTGGCAGGGCGAACCACCCAGCAGCGACAAGGAGCGCTGGAAAAAATACGCCATCAGCGACTGGGGACTCTATCAATACGCCCAAGGTAGCTCGTCAATGCACAGTGGCCACCGCCAGTATGAAGCCGCCATCCATCTCGGCGAAGCAGCACTGCACGCCAACACGCCCTTCCCCCTTTATACAGAGCTTGAAACAGATCCTCTGCGCGACACCAACGGCAAATTTGTCGAGCGACAGTACCTCGGCAGTTTCGGCAGCGATGCCCAGCCGCTATGGTTATATTTCAACTAGTACTCCCTCAACCACAAGGCTTGGGTCAACAGGCGTCGGCCATCGCAATTTGACAAGCCTTGTCGCCCGGCATACAGTTGCGCCGCCTGAAACAGGTGCCCTGAAGCGTGTCACGCTCAAGGGTTAAACGGGAAGTTCGGTGAGTCGACCTCGACAAGACCGACGCTGCCCCCGCAACGGTAATCACCCCATGGTGAGAGCCCGGAACCGGCCTGATCAGTTGTTTACCCGATGTAGCGGAGGGCTTCATCAGTGGTCATATATTCGTATATCACCTCTATCCCTCCCTCATTGCTGACGTTCACAAGCTTTGAGGTTTATCATGAAACTCGCAAAACTCGCTATTGGCGGCTGCCTGCCGCTGTTTATTAGTCTCGCCCATGCCGGTTCACCGGAAATGGAAACCACGGTTGTCACCGCCACTCGGATTGAGCAAAGCCTGGCCGAAGTATTGGCGCCGGTCAGTGTCTTCGAGCGCGCTGACATTGAACGCATCGCACCGCTAGACCTGCAGGAACTGCTATCCCGCGCAACGAGTGTCAGCATGCTGCGCAATGGTGGTCGCGGCTCTGCCACCAGTCTGTTCTTGCGCGGCAACAACAGTAATCACACGCTAGTGCTGGTCGACGGCGTGCGTGTCAGCTCAGCTACCAGCGGCAGCCCGGCATTGACCAACCTTCCCCCGGAGCTGATTGAGCGAGTGGAAATTGTGCGCGGCCCCCGCTCGGTGCTTTACGGTTCCGAAGCCATTGGCGGCGTGGTCAACATTATCACCAAGAAGTTTCATGATACCGATGGCGTGAAGCCCTTCGTCCAGCTGAGCGCGGGGTCGAACAACACCCTGAAAGCACTGGCGGCACTGAACGGCGGCAATGCCGATACGCAGTTCAGCTTGAGCCTGCTGCATGACGAAACCGATGGTGTCGACAATACCACCAGCACCGCGGGCCGCCATGGCGATGACGACGCCTTTGAACAGCAAGCCCTAAACTTCAGCCTGGTTCATCGCATCAACGAGCGTGCAAACCTCTATGCGATGTATCAGCAGAGTGATTCGGAAAACGACTACGATGCGAACTGCTATGACAACGCCTGGAATACTGTCGAGTGCGCACCCTATGGTGACAACTCCGTCAGCGTCGGCAGTCTGCGCGGCGAGTTCCTGCTTACCGATAACTGGAAACTCACCCTCAGCGCAGGCCGCTCAGGGGATGAAAGTGAAACCGAGTATCGCTACGTAGATCCTGCCGCTCCGCGTGGTGACATTTTTAAAACCACCCGCAAGCAAGGCGGTATTCAAAACGACTTCACGCTGGGCAAAGCCTATACCCTGACCCTCGGCGGCGAATACTTTAGCGACACAGTGAAAAGCACGCAGAATTATGATCAAGGTGAACGCGATGCCAGCGCGGGTTACCTGCAATGGCAGGCCGACTACGGCTTGATTGATTATGTGCTGGGCTGGCGCCACGACAACAATGAGCAGTTCGGTAGCCACAACACCCGCAATGCGGCAGCAGGCATCGACCTGACTGAGTCGATAAAAATGGTCTTGTCGTATGGCGAAGGTTTTAACGCCCCGACGTTCAATGACCTTTACTACCCAGGCTACGGCAACCCCGACCTTGAGCCCGAGCACTCAAAAAACCGTGAAGTCGAGATTCGCGGCCAGCAATCATGGGGACGCTGGAGCTTGAACTATTTCACCAATGATGTCGAAAAACTGATCGCGTACAATCCAATCACTTTTGGCCCGGATCAGATTAATTCTGCGCGCATCAAGGGTGTAGAGGCCAGTGTTTCCACCGTGATTGCCCTGTGGCATATCGATGCGAATATCACGCTGCTGGATACCGAAGATCGCGACCTCGGCAAGGAGCTGCGCCGCCGCCCCGACCGCCAGGCCAACATCAATGTTGATCGCGAATGGGATCGCTGGGGCGTCAATGCCAGCCTGAGACTGGTGGGAAGCCGCTATGAAGATGCCGCCAACAACGATGAACTGAGTGGCTATGGCCTGCTGGATGCTGGCATTTCCTATCGCCTGCGCGAGGATGTCAGCCTGAAGTTTGCCGTGAAGAACGCTCTCGACAAGGAGTACATCAGTGCGCGTGGCGGAAGTCTTGGCGACTACCAGTCTGTCGGACGCGAGGCGCTGCTGAGTATCACCTATAATCCCTGAGCACCAACAGGAGCCCACATACGATGACGGATGAAGAACAGCGCCACCGCGAGCGGATGGCCAAGAAAAAAGCACTGATTGATGCCCGCGTTGCCAAGGCAACCGAAGAGCGCGGAGTACTGATCGTACTCAGCGGCCCCGGCAAAGGTAAATCCAGTTCGGGTTTCGGCACAGTCATTCGCTGTATTGGTCACGGCTATAAAGCAGCGGTGGTGCAGTTCATCAAGGGTACCTGGGACTGCGGAGAGCGGAATTTTCTCCAGCAGTTCTGCCCCGACACCCCGTTCATCGTAATGGGCTCCGGCTTCACCTGGGAAACCCAAAGCAAGGCGCAGGACCGCGAAGCGGCACAACAAGCCTGGCAAAAGACAAAGGCACTTTTAAAAGATGAAAGCCTGCATCTGCTTTTACTGGATGAACTGACCTATATGCTCAAGTACGGCTATATCGATGCCGATGAAGTCTACGACGCTCTCAAACAGCGCCCGCCGGAAATGAGTGTGATCATTACCGGCCGCGGCGCACCGCCAGCCCTCAAGGAACTGGCAGACACCGTGTCGATGATTGACGACAAAAAGCACGCTTTCCGCGACGGCGTGAAAGCCCGTAAGGGCGTCGACTGGTGACACGGTTTGTACTGGCGGCAATCGTCGCCTGCTGTTTTCCCCTGCTCGGCCATGCCGACGCGACTTGCGTGCAGGACGACCGGGACAAAACCCTTTGCCTGGAGAAATCTGCCAGCAGGATTATTGCCCTGTCACCGGGGGCAACGGAGCTGGTCTATGCAGCGGGTGCAGGCGATCATCTCATTGCCGCCGTCACCTTCAGCGATTATCCCGACGCGGCTCAGAAACTCCCTCGCGTGGGCAGCTACAACCGCTTCGACCTGGAAGCCATTCTCAGTCTGAAGCCCGACTTATTGATTGGCTGGCACAGCGGCAACCCGGTCGAACAGTTAGCCCAACTGGAATCACTGGGGCTGACGGTGTACTACAGTGAACTGCGCGGTTTTGCCGATGTCGCCAGCACGCTAAGGCGTCTCGGGAAACTCGCAGCGACGGAAGCAACCGCCGAGACCGCCGCCAGCGAGTTTGAGAACGGGATCGACGAGCTGCGCAACCGTTATTCCAACGCCGAGCCCGTGCGAGTCTTCCAGCAGATATGGGAGAATCCGCTGATGACCGTAAACGATGAACACCTGATCAGCGAAGCAACGCGCCTGTGTGGCGGGGTGAATGTGTTTGGCGCATTGCCCCGACTGGCCGCGCGCATTGACCATGAGGCCGTGTTGGCCGCCGACCCTGAAGCCATCATAGCCGGAGGCATGGGCGAGGAAAATCGAGACTGGCTCGACGCCTGGCTGCCCTATTCCGGTCTGATTGCAGTACAGCGGAACAACCTGTTCTTTGTGCCGCCATCGACGCTGCAACGACCAACCCCCCGCCTGCTGGAAGGCACGCGCCTGCTTTGTCAGCACTTGGAGACCGCCCGTGCACGGCGCTGAACGCGCCGCTCCACGACTGATGCCGACGCTCTTGCTGCTCGGCCTGTTTGCCTGCGCCGCGATGGGGCTGAGCATTGCCACCGGCAGCCTGCACATTAACCTCGCTCAGTTGCTGGCGGTCTTATCAGGCGATGGCGAACCCCTGCACCGAACGCTGATTTTCGAGTTACGCCTGCCGCGCAGCCTCGCCGCGTTTGCCACGGGCGGCTTACTGGCCGTCGCCGGCGCGTTAATGCAGGTGTTGCTGCGCAACCCACTGGCTGACCCCTATGTTCTCGGCCTGTCCGGGGGAGCCGCTGTCGGCGCGCTGAGCGCAATGCTCGCCGGACTGGGGAGCGCAGTGGTATCGGGTTCCGCTTTTGTCGGCGCCATCGTTTCCGCCGTCACCGTGTTTACGCTCGCCCACGGCAGTGGCAGCTGGACACCGACCCGCCTGCTGTTGACCGGGGTCGTCATTGCCGCTGGCTGGGGCGCCGTGGTCACCTTTATGCTGGCCATTGCGCCGACAGAAAACCTTCCGGGTATGTTGTTCTGGCTGATGGGCGACCTCGCCTACGCGCGCAGCCCCTGGCCGGCATTGATCGCGCTGTCGCTCTTATCGCTACTGCTGATCCCTCTGGGTCGCAGCCTTAATGTGCTGGCTCGCGGCCCTCTTCAGGCTGCCGCGCTGGGTGTCGCGGTGAAGCCCTTGGAGTGGGGGATCTATATCGCCGCCAGCCTGCTGACCGCCATGGCAGTGACCACGGCGGGCAGCATCGGCTTTGTCGGACTGGTGGTGCCTCATTTACTGCGCTTGGTATTGGGCAATGATCAGCGCCTGATCCTGCCCGCCTGCGCCCTGGCCGGGGGCACCCTGCTTACGCTGGCAGATACGCTGGCGAGAACCATTATTGCTCCGGAGCAATTGCCGGTCGGGGTGATCACCGCCTTGCTCGGCGTACCGAGCTTTCTGTTCCTGCTGTACCGGAGCCGATAATGGATACGCCTTCTAGTCTGCTCAGCACTCGCCAACTGGTCATCGATGTTCCCGGACGCGACGATGCTTATCCTCTGGACCTGACGATACAGCAGGGCCAAATCTGGGGAATACTCGGCCCCAATGGCGCGGGTAAAACGACGCTGCTGCATACCTTGGCCGGACTGCGAAAGCCGCGAAGCGGCAACATTCTGCTGGCCGGAAAGGCCCTGGATCGCTGGCGACGCCGCCAGATCGCCCAGCAGTTGGCGGTGATTTTTCAGGAGCGCAGCGACAGCTTTCCCTCCACCGTGCTGGAATCGGCCATGATCGGTCGACACCCTTTTCTGAGCACCTGGGAGCTGGAATCCAGCGACGATCTGAGTATTGCCCGCGAGGCATTGAACAGAATGGAGCTGGGCAATATGGAGCAGCGTCTGGTCAGTACGCTGTCGGGCGGAGAAAAACAGCGGCTGGCTGTCGCAACTGCGCTCTGCCAACAGGCGCAGTTGTGGTTGGCAGACGAACCGGGCAACCACCTCGACTTGCATCATCAAGTCGCCGTGATGCAGCTGCTTCGCGAGCAGGCTGATAACGGCTGTGCCGTGGTACTTTGCCTGCACGACATCAACCTGGCCGCTCGCTATTGCAGTCACCTGCTGCTCCTCTATCCCGACGGCAGTGCTTGCTGGGGAGAGGCGTCTACCATGTTGAAAACCGAAGCGCTGGAGAGACTCTACCGCCAGCCTCTGCGAGTCATCGAAGACAGCGGCGAGCGGATTTTTCTGCCGCGTACCGAGCGACCAAACAAGCCATTATGAACAGCGAATTCAGCCCCGCCGATATCGACGCCATCTACCGCGTGATCGCCGCGCGTCGAGACATGCGTCATTTCGCGGGTGGCGACGTAGCGCCCGAGACACTGCGACGCCTGCTCGCCGCCGCTCACCAGGCCCCCAGCGTCGGCTTTATGCAGCCCTGGCGCTTTATCCGCATTCGCAGACCCGCGCTTCGCGATGCCTTGTACGAGGCCGTTCAACGGGAAATTACCGCTTCGGCCGAGGCGCTGGGAGACCGCAAACAGGAATTTCTGCGCCTGAAAGTCGAGGGCGTTCGCGATTGTGCTGAACTGCTGGTGGTCGCACTTTGCGATCATCGAGAGCGGTATATTTTTGGTCGCCGCACGCTGCCGGAAATGGATTTGGCCTCCGCCGCCTGTGCCATCCAGAACCTGTGGCTGGCCGCCCGGGCCGAAGGGCTGGGCATGGGCTGGGTTTCACTTTTCCAGCCCGAGGAAATCAAGCCGCTATTAAAAATGCCCGAGGACAGCCACCCAATTGCGCTGTTGTGCCTCGGACCCGTCCATGAATTCTACGACAAGCCCATGCTTGAGCAGGAAAACTGGGACAGCCGCCGTCCACTCGATAGCCTGATTATGGAGGACGGCTGGCATGACTGAGCGCAGCAAAACGCTGATGGTACAGGGCACCACCTCCGACGCGGGCAAGAGTGTACTGGTGGCCGCCCTTTGTCGGGCAATGGCCCGGCGCGGCCTGGCCGTGGCACCGTTCAAGCCGCAAAATATGGCCCTGAACAGCGCGGTAACCCCCGATGGCAGGGAAATTGGCCGTGCTCAGGCGGTACAGGCCCGCGCCTGCGGGCTGCCTCCTCACAGCGATATGAACCCGGTTTTACTCAAGCCCAATAGCGATACCGGCGCGCAGGTCATCATTCATGGCAAGGCCCTGAGCAACATGGAGGCGGCGGATTACCACGCCTACAAACGCACAGCGCGGCAGGCGGTACTCGACTCCCACACGCGCCTCCAACAGCAGTACACACACATTGTGGTTGAGGGCGCGGGCAGCCCGGCGGAGATCAATCTTCGCGACAACGATATTGCCAATATGGGCTTTGCCGAAGCCGTCGACTGCCCGGTTATCCTGATTGCCGACATCGATCGCGGCGGCGTGTTTGCCCACCTCGTCGGCACCCTCGCTCTGTTGTCGGAAACGGAAAAAACGCGGGTAAAGGGTTTCGTCATTAACCGCTTTCGAGGCGATATTGCCCTACTGCAATCGGGTCTGGACTGGCTTGAAGATTACACCGGCAAGCCGGTGATTGGCGTTTTACCCTACCTGCACGATCTTCATCTGGAAGCCGAAGACGCCATCAATGCCGACCAGCAACTGAGCAAAGTCGCTCTGCGAATTGCGGTACCCGTGCTGCCTCGCACCAGCAATCACACCGATTTTGATGCGCTGCGGCTGCAACCGGATGTAGACCTGCAATTTGTGCGCAAGGGTCAGCCACTTCCCCCCTGCGACCTGATCATTCTTCCCGGCAGCAAGAGCGTGCGCGCTGACCTCCAGGCTCTGCACGACAATGGCTGGGCAGAACAACTCACCAGACATCTGCGCTACGGCGGTAAAGTACTGGGCATCTGCGGCGGCTTTCAAATGCTGGGTAAGCTCATCCACGACCCCTTGGGCATAGAGGGACCGTCCGGCAGCAGCGAGGGACTGGCTTGGCTGGATATGGAAACCACCCTCGCCGCCGAGAAAACCCTGCGTCAAGTCAGTGGTCATTGCCGACTAAACGGGCGCCGGGCCTCGCTGCGCGGCTACGAAATTCATGCGGGGATCAGTCAGGGCCGCGCACTGGAAACCCCGTTTGCAGAAGTAAATGAGCACTGCGACGGCGCAATTTCAGCAGATGGACACGTTCTGGGCAGCTATGTACACGGCTTGTTTGATGACGATGAGGCCCGCGCCTTGATCCTGCAATGGGCTGGCGCCTCAAGCCTGGAGGCCGTCGATTACGACGGCATTATCGAGGCCAACCTAGAGCGACTGGCAGATTGTGTTGAGCAGCATCTCGACATGGAGACGCTACTCTCCCTGGGCAGTTAAAATTCAAAATCTGCCAGACTGGCCAGGCCGTCAAACAACGGGGTCAACAACAGCTCATCCAGCGCGCCGATCAGCGGTGCCAACAAGGCCAGCAAGGTGTTATCGAGGACGAAGGTCACTTCGCGCACTACCGCCAGCAGGACGCTGCTCAGGAACTTGGGACCCAGGCCAATAGCATTGGTCACCTCTGCCGGAGCGAACTGTTCAATGGGGATAATGCCGACGAGGATATTGTTCAGCAAATCTTCAACCAGTGAGACCAAAACCTGTCCCAGTTCGGCCGTGCTCGCATTGCCCACGGCATCCAGCGTTCGTCCCACGTCGAACAGCAGCTCAGACAACAGTGCAAAGCTACCGCCAACCATGGGCACAACACCTGTTTCTTCCTCTATTGCATCGACCAGCCCTTGAATATTCATGGCAAGCGCTTTAACAGGATCGGTCAAGCTGCGCAGATCGGCCGAGCCCTCCCCGGAGCCCTGATCATCGGCACTGGGAACACTGGCACGAAATTCGTCAAGAATACCGCCCAACTGATCAAACGGCGCCGGCAGAGATTCATTGCTGTCGACCACAGCCTGCAGTTGCTGCAATGAGTACAGCAACGCCTGCGAGGCCCGGGCCGAACCCGCCATCAGCAGATCGGGATTCTGCTCCTCAGCCGCCTTCTGCACGCCGGTAGACAGCGCATCCAGAACTTCGATCAGGCCGACACTGGATTGCGCCATGGCATTGATCAACGCCGCCATTGTGGGGTCATTAACGGCACCGGCCAGCTGCGTGAAGCCCTCGGCAAAGGTGCTTTGTACCTCGTCGAGATTACCCTCTTCGCCATACACATCGAATTCCGGGTTAGCCTGCAACGGGCTGGTAAAGGCATCGCTGCTGGCAATCCCTTCGGCAGGCTGCTGCAAGGTGCTGCGGATAAACGCGGGTTGCGGATCAGTCAACGAGCCGATACCCAACGCACCGTCGTCGGGGTCGACTTCATAGACCTCGCCATAAAACTGGTCGCCCTTCACTTCCACCCACACAAAGCCGTAGGAGTCGCCCTTCTCGTAAAAGACAGGATTACTGTTGCGCCCCTCCAAACTGCGAGTCTTACTCGCGGCACCGGATAGAATAAACTCGGTTTTACCGCAGTCCGGCTGACTCATCAGCCACTGGAGATCGTGATCATGCCCGGCGAACATGAAGTCGGCGCGATCACACATCGTTTCTTCCAAAAATGCCTTGTAGCGCTCACCGGCCAGCACCGGCAACAGGAAGCCCGGCACACCGTCGTAATTGCCGGCATTTCCGTGGCTGCCATTGGATACGTAGGGGTGGTGTGCAAAAACAAACTTCCATTTGGCCTGACTGGTCTCGATAGACGATTTCAGCCATTCAGCCTGCGCCAGGCCGAAGTTGTTGTAGGAATAGTTTTCGTCGCTGTCCGGGAAACCACCCGCCACCTGACTGGAGTCGATGCCAAAGAATTCCACCAGCGGCTTGCCGTTATCCTGCTCACCCTCAGAGAAACGGTAGTAGCGATCAGGCATTTTCCAGCGCTGGGAAGCGCGAGGGGCGTCGGGGTGTTCTGCGTCCCGATAGTGATAATCCACCTGATACTCACCAGTGGCATTCCCGGCACCATCACCACCGAAAAACCCGGTGTTATCGTGGTTGCCGAGGACGAAATAGAACGGCAGATCAACGGGCTCGAATGGCAGTTCAAATTTCTCTTCGAACTGGGGGTCCATTACGGACGTCACACCAGACTCATAGATATTGTCGCCAAGCCCCAATACCAGATCACAACCACGAGCCTCGCAAACCGCCGCCATGGCTTTACCCACTGCATAGGCGCCATTACTGGCGCTGCCGCTGTCGCCCATCAAAATAAAGCGAACGACATTGTTATCCGGCGGTGTTGAGCCACCATTATCCCCGCCGTTGTCACCGCCATTATCGACACTATCGCTGCCACTGCTGCCTGATGAAGAAGAACCTCCACAAGCTGACAGGCCTAGCAAGCTAGCGGCCAGTAACAGAGAGGTAAGAATCGGTTTTGCTGTCATTTGTCTCTCCCGGGGCAAAACTTAAACACGCGGCCGAGACACAGGCGTGTCTTCTACCAGACGACTGCTGCCGACCTGAACCGCAACGGTTTTGACCTTGTCCATTTCCACACCGGATTGCTCCGGATCATCAATACTCGCCGCGTAGTAATACTCCGCCTGGGCACGCTGCCGCGTGACATCGACGAGAATAAATCCCTTGTTGACCAGATCCGTATATTTCATATGCGGGTTAAGCAGGGGCAACACCGACGACACCAGTTGCGCGGCACCGTCGGGAAAACCCGGCGACGTAACACTGGGGGCCACGAATTCAACCGCTAGCGGATCATCCAGCACACCGCCGGTCAAAATGGCGCTGCTCTTGTATACCTCATTCGCCCAGCTGGTATGAATGTCACCGGTCAGGATCACGGTGTTTTGAATGCCCTGCTCTTCAATGAAATCGAGCAGCTCTTCACGCTCGCTGGGATAGCCATCCCACTGATCCATATTAATAGCAATCAGCGGACTGAATTCATTGGTGGGTACGCCAGGCAGCAGCCGCTGCAATTCGAGAATCTGCAACTGAGCGAACATGACCTGCTGCCCGATAAATTTCCAGATACCGGTGCCGGTGGCCAGTTCATTCTTTAACCAGGTTTTCTGGGGCTCACCCAGCAGATCACGCTGCTCAGCGCGCGCCGGGTCGACGGGGTTACTCAACTGCTGCTCACGTCCCTCAAGGCGGGTATCGAGCATGGTGAAATCGGCAAGGTCTCCAAAGTGGAACGCCCGGTAAATACTGTCCTGCGTGGCTGTGGGCGGCCGGATCGGCAACCATTCAAAGTAGGCTTTAATCGCCGCCGCCTTGCGTTCAAACCAATCGCCTTCACCTTCATTGTGGTTTTCCGCGCCATCGCGGTAGGAGTCGTTGGTCGATTCGTGGTCATCCCAAATCGTGACAAAGGAATGCATGGCGTGAACGGCCTGCAAATCTGTATCGCGGCGGTAGAGGGCGTAGCGACGACGGTAGTCATCCAGCGCGACAATTTCATGCGGCGGATCAAGCAGACGGTTCGGGTTATCGCCATAGCCATCCTGGGCGTACTCGTAAATGTAGTCACCGAGATGCAGCACGAAATCGAGGTCGCTGCGGTTGGCGATCATTCGATAGACAGAGAAATAGCCGTGGGGGTAGCTGCTGCAGGAACACACGGCAAAACGCAGACGGTCGGCATATTGGCCGCGCATCGGCAGTGTGCGGGCACGGCCCACTGGTGATTCGCTGTCGGCACCGCGGAAACGGTACCAGTAACGACGATCAGCCAATAAACCGGCGGCGTCGAACTTGATGGTGTAGTCACTCTCGGCTGTGGTTGTGAGGGTTTCTGAGAGCACCAGCGTCTCAAAATCCTCATCCTCCGCAATCTCACAAAGTACGGTCAACGCCGAACTGCCCGCTGGCGGCGTGGCCCGCGTCCACAAAATCACCCGGTCATCCAGCGGATCACCACTGGCGACCCCGTGCTCAAAGGAAATACCGCTACTCAGGGGCTGCCCCTGCCCACCGCCGTTGTCGGGATCAGGCGAACCGCCGCTGCTGCTATTGCTCCCACTTCCGCAGGCTGTCAGTATTGGGATGCTCAGGCTGGCGGTCGTAATGGCTTTCAGGAAAAGTCGGCGATCCATGGGTGTACTCGTGGTGATTGATCTTCGGTGCGGGACGTCGTGCAGCTCACACAACGCCAATAATTTACTACACAAAGATTACAATTCTATTTCTAACGAGTAATTAAAGATGCGATATATCACCAAGCCTTTCGCTTGCCGTGCAGCAATTATGCTTTGCCTCAGTGTATTCCTGACTGCCTGCAGCAAGCCGGTCGCCTTTACCGACTACACGGTTGAGAACCTGCTGAAGAAAAATCTCAGCGAGCTCACCGAGCCAAGACTTTTTGAGACAGAGAAGCTGGAGATTATCCAGAAAAGTGAAGAAGGCGATGCTGCCGAAGCGGAAGTCTACGTCACACTGGTGTTTCCCGAAGACTTCGACACCGTGATTTCCATGCGCAAGCTTCAGCCCTTCAACATGGAGTACAAACAGTACAAAAGCAGCTTCGGCAAATTTGCCGCCGGCGAGCGCCAGCGTCACCACGCCAAGTACCAGTTTGTGAGACGGGATGGAAAATGGCTGATCAGCGGCAGCCAGGCAATGTCACCACCGGAGATCATGCCGCCACAGCCATGATCGCCATCAGCCGTGAAAGTGCAGCTGTACCCAGGGCTCGCGCCCTTGCTGTCGGTAAACATGAAAGCGGCTAAAACCCGCATAGGGGACCGACAGGCGAGTCATCGCCCCCATCGGCATGCCCAGCCAGTGGCAGATCATCACGCGAATAACCGCGCCATGCACCACCAGTAATATCGACTCACCGGCATGGCGCTCGGCAATCTCGTCCAGCGCTCGACAAACCCGCTGACTGAAGTCCGCCATATTCTCGCCATTCGGGGGACTCGCCTCATCGGGCGACTCCCAGAAACGCCGCCACACTTCGGGGTCTCGCTGCTGCGCCTCACTGTGAGGTAGCCCCTCCCAATCACCGAAATGAATTTCTCTGAGTGCGTCTTCAATGGCCAGAGGAACACCCTTCTCCCCCGCCAGCGATTCTGCAAACCTCGCGCAGCGCTGCAGCGGGGAAGAGATAATCCGGTCCCAATGGGCATCCTCGACGATGGCAACCTTGCCACTCATCTGCGCCCAACCTTCCTCGCTGAGCGCCACATCGGTACTGCCACGGAAAATTTCTCCGCCCTCACAGGCGCCATGGCGAAGTAAATCTATACGACTGCGCTGCACGCTCATCAATCATTGCCGCGGCTGACGCCAGCCTGCTCAAAGCTGGCCATTTCATTCTGTAACAGACAGGCAGTCTGCATGACCGGCAGGGCCACCGCAGCACCGCTGCCCTCACCCAGTCGAAGATCGAGCTCGAGCAGAGGCTCTGCATCCATTTTATTGAGCAGACGTTTATGACCCGGCTCAGCGGAACAGTGAGAGAAAAACAGCCAGGGGCGAATACTCGGGTTCACTTTCACGGCAGAGATGGCTGCGGCGGTACAGATATAACCATCGACCAGAACAGCAACGCCATTCTGTGCAGCGCGAATGTAAGCACCCACTAACGCACAAATTTCAAAGCCACCGATACGGCGCAGAGTTTCCACACCATCTTTCATATGCGGCAAATGGCGTGACATGGCGCGGGTGACGACCGCCGCTTTTTTCGCCATGCCCTGCTCGTTTATCCCGGTACCACGCCCTACCATGGCCGTAGCCGACAAGCGCGTATGAGCCACCGCGAGCGCCGCCGCAGACGTACTGTTGGCGATCCCCATCTCGCCCCCGAGGAAGATATTGATGTCGTCGGCGCCATCCAATGTATCGCGCCCGACATCAAACGCTTCCAGGCACTGCTCCCGAGTCATTGCTTCCGTCACACACATATTCTGCGTGCCGGCACCCACTCGACGATCGACCACATTGGGCAAGTCTTCGATAGCATAGACGGTGCCGACATTGACCACCGAAAACTGCGCCTTCAGTTGCTTGGCCAATACACTGATGGCGGCGCCACCGTTGGCAAAGTTGCGCACCATCTCCGCCGTTACCAGCTGAGGGTATGCAGATACGCCTTCGGCTGCGACGCCGTGGTCACCGGCAAACACCGCAATGAGTGGCTTGTCGACGCGGGGCGTCAATGTTCCCTGCAACGCCGAGAGCTGCACCGCCACATCTTCAAGGCGGCCCAGCGATCCTTTTGGCTTGGTAAGATTGTCCTGACGCGCCTGCGCCTGCTCACGCAGCGCCTCATCCGGCTCGCGCGCCGGCTCCAGATACCACTCTGTCACAATTCATCCTTTTATTGATTAATGAGGCGCTTTCAGCACCTGCTCCAACCCGGCCGTTACTAGCACCACTCTCTCGGACACTGCCGCCAGCTCCTGATGAAGCCGCCCGGCCTCATCCACAAAACGGCGCGATAATGCCCCCATTGGCACGACACCTTGTCCCACTTCATTGCTGACCAGAATAAGCTGCCCCGGCGCCCGCTGTATGCCATATAAAAACTCGGCCCTGACGCGCTGCCACAGCGCATCGTCATCTTTCATCAGCCAGTTGCTCAGCCACAGCGTGAGACAGTCCACCAGCACACAGGACTCGTCGCTGGCATGGGCCGCTATCGCATCGGCAAGTTGCTCGGGAGCCTCTATCGTTTTCCAGCCACCACCTTCGCGCTGCTGGCGATGATGGGCGATTCGCTCAGCCATTTCCGAATCACCGGCTGTTGCCGTCGCGATGTACACCAGCGTTTTACCACTGGCGACAGCCCTGGCCTCGGCAAGACGACTCTTACCGGAGCGCGCACCACCCAAATACAGTTCCAGCACCCTGACTCCTTATGATTTTATGCCGCCGGCTGCCCGCGCTGTGTAAGTCACGTATACTCCGCGAGAATCGTGGGGCGTCGCGTTTGACGCACTATTCTACAAGACAGCAGTAAGCAGAGGGAAATATGGGCCACCGCTTATCCAAGATTTACACCCGCACAGGCGACGACGGCACCACAGGGCTCGGCGACGGGTCGCGGATCGACAAAGATCATGCGCGCATGGAAGCCATTGGCACTGTCGACGAGCTGAACTCTCAAATCGGGGTGTTAATTACCGAGCTGGAATCTGGCGACAACAGCATCGGACTGTTGTCGCGCATCCAGCACGACCTGTTTGATCTCGGTGGAGAACTTTCCATACCCGGTTACACCTTGGTGAGTGCCGAGCGCATCGGCGAGCTGGAAGCCTCGCTAGACACCATGAACGACGACCTGCCGCCACTGAAGAATTTCATTCTGCCCGGCGGCAGCAAGGCCGCCGCGCATTGTCACCTCGCCCGCGCCATCTGTCGTCGAGCAGAGCGCGCTGTGGTAACCCTGAGCCGCGACAATGAGGTGAACGATACCACCCGGCAATATCTGAATCGGCTGTCAGACTTGCTGTTTGTGATGGCTCGGCTACTGGCAAGGCGCGGAGATGGAGAAGAGGTGCTTTGGCTGCCTGCGGATCAGCGCAAATAAGCCCGGATTACGGCCACAATCTCGCAGCGCCTCTCACGCCGCTGCTATCTCCAAAACGATTGGCTCGAAGCTGGGTGCGGCAGTGATCACTGAACACCCAGTGCATCCATAGCTCTGGCACCCGCTGATACAGGCAGGGGATATTCGATAGACCGCCACCGAGCACAATGACCTCGGGGTCGAAGATATTGATAACCTGCGCCAGCGCTCTGGCCAAGTCGTGACAGTAGTGCTCCAGCGAGCGACAAGAAACCCCGTCACCCCGCTCAGCGGCCGCTACCAGCTCAGGCACGGAAGTCAGCGTGCCGCCGAATTGCCGATAGGTTTGCAGCAGGCCCGCACCGCAAAGATGAGTTTCAATACAGTCGCGACGGCCGCAATAACACAAGCGCTGCTCGTCGGTTTCACTGAGGCGATTGTGCCCCCACTCCCCGGCAATCCCGTTGACCCCTGAAAGCAATTGGTTGCGAAATACCAAACCGCCGCCAACGCCTGTCCCCAGGATGACACCAAACACCGACTCAGCCCCTTCGGCCGCACCATCTGTTGCTTCTGACAATGCAAAGCAGTTGGCATCATTGGCAAGGCGCAGCTCACGCCCCAACACCTTTTCAAGATCCCGCTGCAGCGGCCGGCAGTTTAGGCAAAGGGTGTTACTGTTTCGCATCAGCCCCGTTTCCGCAGAGAGGCTGCCCGGCGTACCAATCCCTATATTCGCAGAAACAGCGAACGTCCGTTCCAGCTTACATACCAGCTGCCCGATGGTCTCGAGAATGGCCTCGTAGGAATGACTCGGGGTCGGGACGCGCTCACGATGCAGTAAGTCACCTTGCGCATCCATCAGCACGGCTTCTATTTTGGTGCCGCCCAAGTCAATGCCAAGACGCATCAGAACAACTGCATCAGCGCCATGACAGCAATCCAGCAAAGCAGACTGCGCGAGAGCATTTGCTGAACGCATTGCAATTCTTTCGCCGCGTTCTGTGTAAACTGTCCGTCGTCAGTGTGAGCTGTGCATGGCAGCGACAGACAACCCAACGCATCCAGATAGTCCTCAGCGGGCAAGTCTGACATCAGGCTCTCCCGCCACTTTCTGAAACTGCCATCAAAATCCCCCACCAGCGCAAATGCGAAACCCAGCAGGCGGACTGGAATCCATTCGGCATAATAAAGCCACAGTTTCGCTTGATCCCTCTCTTCCTGATCGAAGCTGTCGTGACGACTGGCGATAAAAAGCAAACGGTACAACAAGGCGACCGCGGGACCGAGAGCGAAGAACCAGAATACCGCAGCAAACCAGCGCTCGAAGCCCTGATAGAAGACCGCCTTACGCACAGCGCTATGCAATTCTTCCGCATTTTCAGCGCCGCTGTCACAAAGCTCCGGGCTGAACTGCTGGGCATGAAGGTAAGCGCCCTCCAGGTCCCCTCGCTGCCAACTGTTCAAATATAGACGCAGCCGGGTTTGGAAATCGCCACGCCCCAAGCTGTACAACAATATGAGCACCGACAGCAAAAAGAATGGCAGACCGAATAACAAGGGACCCAGCAGCCAGAGAATAACGGCGACAAGCAGCGCCGGCGCCGCCAGAAAAATCACCAAACGCAGACGCACGGTTTGCACATAGCGAAGCACCCGCCTGAACTGCGCGATCCAGCCATCTTTCTGTACTACCACCCCACTGCCCCAGAACTGAACGGCAGCCCAGGCAATAAGAATCGCAAAAAACTCCATAGTGTTATCCGTGATCAAGGCAATTGTCTGCCTAAATTGATATCAGGCTCTTGTAATAAACCCAGTCAAACGCCGGACCGGGGTCCGTTTTTCGTCCTGGCGCGATGTCACTGTGCCCGGTGATGCGTTCCGGCACAAGCCCCGGAAACCGCCTCAACATCGCCTGGGTGACAGCGGCCAGCTCTCGATACTGTGCGTCACTATACGGTCGCAAATCTTCTCCCTCCAACTCGATGCCGATGCTGAAATCATTACAGTTTTCTCGCCCATCAAAGCACGAAACGCCCGCATGCCACGCACGATCCAAAAGAGAAACAAACTGAAAACAGTCGCCATTACGATCAATAAACAGGTGCGCAGACACCTGAACTCCAGTCAATTCCTCCAGCTGCGGATGCGAGTAACAGTCGAGTTCATTGCAGAAGAAAGCCTGGACACAACCGGTACCAAACTGGCCTGGCGGCAGACTGATATTGTGGATCACCAGCAAGCTGATATCGTTGATGTCAGGGCGCGGGTTAAAGTTGTCGCTAGGACAGCGGCGTGCGTGAGAAAACCAGCCGAGATTATCGATAAGATACATGGGGAGTCCTGAATAGCTGGCTAGAGTGTATCAGGCCGACGAGAAACAGGGGAGCCTTGGCACAGGCGCGATATCCGGCTTAGCTTAGCGGCTTGTCGTCCATATCCCGAAGGTTGCTGATCACCGACTCCAAGGCACGATCAAACATGCGGTCATCATCAATCATCAGCAAGTGGCCATCGCTCACCGCCTCCAGCAGGCTGTCGCGATTGTACTCGGCGACCTTGATACCCGCGCGATTCACGAAGATGTACCGCCCAATACCATTGATGACCGCCGCCAGACGACAGCGGAGCATTTTGCCATCATCCTGACGCAAGTCGACCCAATTACCCACACGCAGAGAGTCAAGCAGAGAAGGGTCAACCGAGGCCGCAGCAGCCTGAGATTTTCCAGTAACGGCCTCGCCCGACACCGGCAGAGAATGCGGCATGGGCTCGTCCAGCTCCCGGGCCAGTGCCGCATCAAGGTCTTCTAAATCTACGTCATCTGCAGTCGACGGCGCGTTTTGCTGGGGTGCATCATCAGGTATCTTGGGTTTGCGATTTAGCTTCGCCATATGCAGGCGCTCAAGCTGCTCAAACCACTGGCCTGTTTCAAAGGCATTCAGCGAGACGCGGTTGAAGCCCAGTCGCAGTGTTTCTACCAGCACGGGCAGCGCGGTAATCAGCTCGTTGCGATGCCCGACATCTTCATTGGCGGCGACACTCCACAACAGGCGATCAACGAACTCCACTTCGTCCTTGAAACGAGGACTTTCCGGTCCGGCCTGGACATAACTGAGAAACAGAACCTTGGACCAGCCCTCTTTGAGAATACGCTCGACAGCGACGGGATAATTACCGCCAGCCAGTTTCTCGTCCAGCAGGCCGGCGATGTAGCCCCGGGCCGCCTGGGCCGTCGCGCGACCGCCTTCCGCACTAACGGTGCGCTGCGCAACCAGCTCGGCCCGACGCTGCGCTTTTTCCTGGAACTTGCTGAACTCGCTCAGAACATCCACAAACACCTGGGTGTCTACACCGAAATCACCCAGCACCCGGAGGACGACGTCCTCAACCTTGCGGTACAGAGGGTCCTTTTCCGGAGCAGCGACCGGCGCCCAGCCGATGCTGGCACTCATGATCGCACTGAGCAACTTACGCGCAGGATGCTCCTCGCGGCTGAAAAAGCTCTTGTCCAGCATCGCCATCTTCAAAATGGGAATCTGAAGCTGTGCCATCAAGCCTTTAAGAGGATCTGCCAGTCCATCACCTTCCAGCATGTACTGAAATAAGGTGCCCACGAGGTGGATAGTGTCTCGATCACGCTCTACTGAAAGCGCCGAAGCGTCGCCCGGCGCGACACGACCGACCTGTTTGAGTCGGGACACCAGTTTCTGAGTCACCAGCTGATAAGCATCCCCGTCATCATTCGCCGCATCGCGGTTCTTCAAATGACTGAACTGCTCATTCTGAATGTCCTGCAAAGCCACCATTAGCGACGGCTTGGAAAGCGTTGCCGCCTCCTGAGTACTCCCATTGCTGGTCAGCAAGGCTTCCAGCTCATCGATCAACTGGGTAACGCGTTCGTCAGTAGACGCTTTTTGGGCATTCTCAGCTTTGACGCCGTCTACACGCTTATCGGCCGGTTTCGGCTTTTGGGTGAGCGCATCAAGAGACAGCCCCTGTGATTCCAGCACCGGAACCAATACTGCAAACAGTTCGTCAAAACGGGAAATGATCTGGGCATCAAACAGCTTGAAGAGAACCAGACGCGCCTTGAGATCAATATTCAGCTCACTGCATGCCTGCCCCAGTGCCTTGGCAATTTGCGCGGGCCCCAACGGCAGCTCTGTTGCCGTTACTGCGTCTCCGCCCAAGCTTTGCTGCCAAGCTGCCGAAAGTTGCCAAAGCTCCTTCAGATAGCGCCGCTCGGCCTTTTTGGCCATACCTTCGATGGCAACCAACTCTTCCAGCGCATCGGATTCGAGCAACTTGAGCTTGGCCACTCCCTGAGATTCGGCAGCAAACTGGCCGCCGGGAATCTGCGATTGGAAATTCTTTTTGAAAAGCTGGGAAAAATTCTGCTCGACTTGCTGCCGGTGAATGCGAATTTCCCGCATGGAGTCGAAATAGAGGTGCTGTTCTTTCGCACTACAGGCCTCATCGGCCAGCTCAAATAAGGTGTCGTCGACGTCGTCAAGTAAGCTCGTAAGCCGATCCGCCAGAAACAGGCTACTTTTCTCCTGTAACGCAGCAATCACCGGAGGTAACGGCCTTGCCGCCTCCTGCTGTCTCGCGCCTGCAAGTTTCGCGCGAATATCGACAATATTTTCCGACTTATCAGCCATACTGACCCGCCACCAGTTACCCTTCTGTGCTGCCTATGCTGCAAATTCCGTCCGCAGGTGCCGAACGCGACTATTGTTACCCTTCTAGCGCTCCCTGTGCACCTCCACGCTGTGAACCAAGTAATGGCCCCGGCCTCCCGCCGATACATCACACATTTATACCAGAGTGCAATTGCGCTTGTAAGTAGCGATTTACCCATACTTTCACCTGAACGCTACACGCACCGCATTGAACTTGCTAAACTCGCGCGCCTCAGTGCTTCCCTCTGTGAGCAACCAGTGTCCATCGTACTCACTACGCGCATGTGACAACTTAATGGCCAACGATGACGTTATAGCAGCCAGTCAGCGCGAACAGCCAGCGGGGGAAACTACTTAGGGCATATACGGGTTCTGTGCCGTTGTGCAATCGACATTAAAATAGTAGCGCTATACAAACAAGTATTATCGGAAAGGTGCCGCACCGCGATGGAATTTTCTGAACATTTGAGCAGCGACCGCAAAGCCACAGTGCGCGCGGCGCTGAACGAAGATATTGGCTCCGGAGATATCACCGCTATGCTCATCTCCGAAAAAGAGTACGCCAGCGCTAAAATCATCAGCAGGGAAAGCGCCATTGTCTGCGGACGTGACTGGGTTGACGAAGTTTTCCGCCAAGTTGATAACTCTGTCACAGTTCACTGGTTCGTCGCCGATGGACAGAAAGTCGCTCCGGATACCGTCCTCTTCGAACTGAGAGGCCCGGCACGCGCACTGCTCACTGGCGAGCGCAGCGCTCTCAACTTCCTGCAACTACTCTCCGGCACAGCAACGACCTGCCGCGAGTACGCCGATATTGTGGCGCACACCAAGGTCAAACTGCTGGACACACGAAAAACCATCCCGGGCCTGAGAACAGCCCAAAAATACGCGGTCACCTGCGGCGGCTGCCACAACCACCGAATCGGCCTCTACGACGCCTTCCTTATTAAGGAAAACCACATCGCGGCCTGCGGCGGGATCGACAAAGCGGTGCAGCGCGCCCGTGACATCGCCCCAGACAAACCGGTAGAAGTGGAAGTGGAAACGCTGGCGGAACTGGACACCGCACTGGCAGCCAACGCCGACATCATCATGCTGGATAACTTCTCACTGTCGGATATGCGAAAAGGCGTGGAAGTGACGGGTGGACGGGCAAAACTGGAAGCATCAGGCAATGTCAGCAAAGAAACCCTAGCCGCGATTGCAGAAACAGGTGTGGACTACATCTCGATTGGAGCACTGACCAAACACGCGCGGGCAATTGATCTTTCAATGCGGCTGGCGCGCTAGAATATTTTCTGGCTCAGCCCCCAACGCTTGCTTGTTGTGGAAATTGACCAAATCAAAACCTCGTTGCAACCAAGGCTCATCCGTTTGAGCATTACTATAGCGGCCACCTCTGAGTAGGTCGCCGTTCAGGTCATAGCATTGCTGCATATCCGTGAACTTTTCAAGAAATAGCTCACCAAACTGGTGTGCAACGCATTCCTGATGCAGCCCCGCACAGCTTCTGTCCTTTATACGGCACAGCCTATCTTCAACACGCACAACCAACTGACCACTTTTCATCATCAAGGCCCAAGGCTTAGCCGCAGCCTCTAGGATATTCTTGCCGATGAAAGTTCCCTCATCATCAAGACCTAACATTGCAGCCAGCGTCGGAGCAATATCCAACTGACTGGAAACTTGTCCTACCTCAATATGCTCTGAAATATCTGGATGATAGATCATCAACGGCATACGAAAGAACTGCTCGTCCAGCAAAACCTGATTTGACATATCTTCGTTATCAGCAAATGTCCAAACCCCGTGGTCGGCAGTCACCACCACAATAGTATTTTTCGCCAGGGGTGAGCGCTTGAACTTGTCCCAGAACCGACCAAAGGCGTAGTCCTCATATTGCACAGCGCGCTGATAATTCTCAAACAATGTCTGCCCGCTATTAACCGGTAGGGGCACAGTCGCTGGCCAATCCCACTTAAAAGGGTAGTGGCTACTCAGGGTCGTGATGTGTGCAAAAAATGGTGTGGCAACAGTGTAGAGATCATTCAGCATCAATGAGTACATCGCCTCATCCGAGACACCCCAGCCGATGCGGCGCGATTCATCTGGCACTTGATCCGAATGGAAGTAACGGTACTGAAAGCCCACTTTGGGCAAAAACCGGTCTCGACTGTAAAAATCGGACTTATACCCGTGATAAAAGCGGGTGCTGTAGCCTCTTTTATTACTCAGCAACTCAGGGAGACAATTCAGCGATAAGCGTTCACTGTATTTTGACAAAGGTGGCTTGGCATTGTGATCCATCAGGCCGCACCAAATTGCGGTTTCAGCCTTCACTGTAAAGTTAGTGTTCGCATAGAAGTTGCGCGCATGGATATGGTGCTTGGCAAAGGCGTCTAGATTTGGTGTGAGGGACTGACCGCCATGGTAAACACCTATCGTCGACGCGCGCACCGATTCCAGCATCACCACTATGACATTATAGTCCGCCGCCGCTGGCGATACCGCCGCACTTTCGAGCGGCACATTCATTGCCACAAAGTCAGCCGCGGCCTGTTGCTCGCGACCCAGCAACTCCTCATTGCTATCTAGTGAGATAAAAAAAGCGTGGATCGGATTGAAATACGCTGGTGACAAGCTCAGCATGTTCAGCGCGCGGTAATTGGTGACAGAATTATAAACGATTGCACCTGATGCAAAGGCAGCCCCACATAGACCAAGCAATACAGGAAGCACTGCCCCCGAACCAAAATAGGAACGCTTGTAGTAGCGAATTGATAAATAAAGAAAAAAACTACTTCCCGCTATCAAAATCAAAGCTGGAGTTTTGTAGGCAAACGCGGAAATGGAGAACAAGCTTTCCGGGGACTCGGAGCTCAACTCAAGCGACTGATAGTTAAAGTAGGACTGAAAGTATTGGAAGTGCCACCAATTACCAAGCGTTAATAACTGGCTAACCACCCAAAAAAAAACGGAAAATGACAGAAAAATATATTTACCACAACAGCTAAAAAGCACTAGTAACACTAGAGCCACTAACGCCACAAAAAAGCCACTCATGAGTCCCAATGTATTTGGGTTAACGCTTCCAAAATGCGAAATACCAATAACAAAGAGTACCCAAACTACCGTTGCATAATTTCTCAATTGCCATCCCAAAGTAAAGCAGGGGCTATCAGCCCCTGCTCAAGACAAATTACAACCCATCAAGATTTAGGATTGAGGGATACGGCAAGACCCAGGGAGGTACTTAGTGTTGCCAGCTGTATCAGTGGCCGTTGACGGCCCACAAACCCAAGAACTAACCAAGCCACCTGCAGTAGGTGCAGTACAAGCAGCAAAAGTAGCAGGGCTGTCATTCGAACAAGGCTTCATCTCCACAACCAAGGTACCTACTCCAAGGTTTTGAGAAGTCACAATAACCTTACCGGTCGCATCAGTTGCTACAGAAGCAACATATTTACTTGTTGAAGTACTAGACTCACAACCCCAATCATTCGCACCCGGCAAGCTAGATGAACTTTGAACCACTTCAGTTATTGAAGTCCGGCACGCAGATGCAGCCAATACCACTTCAGAGGCTTTGGCTCTAACTGTGTAGTCTTGGTATGCAGGTAGTGCTACCGCCGCCAAAATACCGATAATCGCGACAACGATCATCAGTTCGATCAATGTAAAACCCTGTTGTGCTTTTTTCATCACATTCTCCTAACAGTTCTTTTGTGGGTGATTAATGCAATCAACCTGCCCGAAGCAATACAGAAAACGTGCCAACTCGCCATCACAACCATTTACTCGCTTCCGGGGTACTACCTACGACCGGAAGACACTAAAAACTGCCCCTTTGCGTCAGCAGTGACATTTTCTGTCACCCCAGCTGACATCCATACCCCCGCAAACAACGCCATATAAAAACTTGCCTTGCCATGATAGAACGTCCCATCAGTCAGGCCGTGTAACATTAATGCCAACACCACTGCAGCACTGCCTAACAAGTACCACTTACTGACCATGCCTTCATACACTCGCAACAGTTCGGAGAAGCCTGCGCGGAGATAGCGCACTAGAATCGTAAGGAATAGCAGTGTGCCAACGATGCCCCACTCCACCAGAAACTGGACGATCATGTTGTGGGGCATGCTGGTCTTTCTCGCCAGCTTGTCGGGAAGGAACAAATATGCCTGAGATCCAAACCCCATCAGCCAATGGCCTTCAAGTTTAGACAGCGCGTCAGCCCAGATAGCAAGTCGCGACGACGACAAGCGGTTTAAATCGTCCGCTGCCAGTGAACGCACAAAGGAGTTGTACAAGCCGTTAAAGCGAAACTGCGCCGCCAGCTCCGCGGCTAGTAAGGCAAGCGTCACGATCCCCATCAGCAGCCACACTCGCCAGGCAGAGAGGCGCAACTGCTTGCGCGTTACATAGCCAATCACAAGCACGGCAAGCACCACCGACAACATCGAGCCCCGGCCACCCAGCCAGATCAGACAGGCGCCCACTAAAAACAGGCCTAACGCATTTGCTGCCAGGCTGGGCATTTTTTCAGTGCTGGTCATCCACAGGGTGACACCGGCGATACAGGCAACCATCATATTGTAACCGGCGTGTCTAGCATGACCAGCAAAGGGAAAATGGCTGAACCACATTCTGTGACTGTGGATACCGGGGTCGGGGCTAAAATGCCAGGTCATAAAGGCATGAACCACGATCAGCGCGTAGCCCACTAACACCGTGGTAAACAGCAGCCTGTACGGCAAGGAGTATGCTCTGAAAAAACTGTAAAGCACCGCAAAAAACGCGACATGCGCCAACGTCTCTGCGTAGCGGAATTGGGCAATGGTCAGATGCCGAAGCTGCAGCGGCGATTGCCATAGCGAGACGGTAATCGATACGGCCCACAACAATACCAACGCCACAACAAATGGGCGCTGGCGGATATCCTGCAGCAGTGGCATCTCCCCCCGGAACACCAGTATGTATGCCACAATAAACACCAACTCGTGGTAAAGCACCACGCGGGAGTTACCTATATCCCAAGTACCTGTAGTAACCGCTACAGAGAACACCAATATCAATAATAAAAGATAAAGAACGTTGTGTCCGGCCCGAAGATCCAAGCCGAAGGCTGATAAATTGTGCTGTGTCATCAAGTGCCTATGCCCACCAGTTAGCATTTTCTTTGCATGCATTGCGCCTTTCCAGTAGTCCACTGCTGCAGAAGGCCGTGCTAGAGTAACGGATATGACGCAACGTTGCTTTTTTTAGACGAGTGATAAGATCACACTATGAGCAGTACATATAGCAGCCCTTTGACCGGCCTTGCCCGCAGATTGGTTTTTGACGGACTTCTTGACGAAGACGTCGTACGCAAGGCACAAGAGGCCGCCAAGAAAGAGAAGAAAAGCCTCGTGGGCCAATTAGTCGCCGGGAAGCTAGCGGATGGCCTGACTCTGGCACAAATTGCCGCCGATGAGTTTGGCATTCCATTCTTAGATCTGCGAGCCTATAGCCTGGATCTCGCTCCCCGCAAGGTGGTAGACAACAAACTCATTCAAACTCACCGGGCACTGCCGCTGTGGCTCCGAGGTAAGCGCCTGTTCGTCGGCATGTCGGACCCCACAAACCTCCACGCTCTAGACCAGATCAAGTTCCACACCAACCTGAGTACCGAACCGGTTATTGTCGAAGAAAGTGCGCTCAACCAGGCCATTGAGAAATATATGGCGTCTCAGGAGGAGTCGCTGACCGACAGTTTGGGCGATATGGATGACCTCGATCTGGACAATCTGGATGTTGAGGCCGTCGATGAGGATGCCGCTGCTAATGGGGATGCCAGCGGCGCCGATGAAGCCCCCGTTGTAAAGTTTGTAAACAAGGTACTGCTGGACGCGATTCGCGCTGGCGCGTCGGACATTCACTTTGAGCCCTATGAAAAAATGTACCGGGTTCGCTTTCGTACCGACGGGATTTTGCAGGAAATCGCCCGCCCGCCCGCATCACTGGGCTTCCGACTCGCGGCGCGCCTCAAAGTGATGTCGCAGATGGATATCTCAGAGAGACGCGTGCCACAGGATGGGCGGATCAAGATGAAGCTGTCCAAAACCCGTGCTATCGACTTTCGGGTTAACACGCTACCGACCCTATGGGGTGAAAAGGTCGTACTGCGGATACTGGATCCATCTTCTGCGCAGATGGGCATCGATGCCTTGGGCTATGAACCCGAACAGAAAGAGATGTACCTCTCAGCGCTGAATCAACCACAAGGCATGATTCTGGTTACCGGCCCCACTGGCTCAGGTAAAACCGTGTCGCTGTATACCGGCCTGAATATCCTGAATACGCCCGAGCTGAACATTTCTACGGCGGAAGATCCGGTTGAAATTAACCTTGAGGGTATCAACCAGGTTCACGTGAACACCAAAGTGGGACTGGGTTTTGCCGAGGCACTGCGTTCCTTTCTTCGCCAAGACCCCGACATCATCATGGTGGGGGAGATTCGAGACTTGGAAACGGCGGAAATCGGTATTAAAGCAGCGCAAACTGGTCACTTGGTACTGTCCACCCTGCACACCAACAGCGCGCCAGAAACGCTGACACGACTGTTGAACATGGGGGTTCCCGCATTCAACGTTGCGACCTCGGTCAGCCTGATCATCGCTCAGCGATTAGCCCGACGATTGTGTAAGGAATGCGCAGTACCCGCCGACATCCCCCACGAGACACTCCGTGAGGAAGGCTTTAGTGAGGAATTGCTCGAATCAGCCTCTATTATGGAAGCCGTGGGTTGTGAACGTTGCAATAACGGTTATAAGGGCCGGGTGGGGATTTACGAAGTCGTTCGCATCACCCCGGATATTTCTCGTATTATCATGGAAAATGGCAACTCATTGCAGATCGCCGAACAGGCTCAAAAGGAAGGCTTTAACAACCTCCGCCAATCAGCATTGAAAAAGTGCGCCCAGGGCATCACCAGCTTGAGTGAAGTCAACCGCGTTACCAAAGACTAAGCGACAATAGAGATTACGATGGCCGCAAAAAATAAAGATGCCGTTTTTGTCTGGCAAGGCACCGACAAGCAAGGCCGCAAAACTCGCGGGGAGATGACCTCATCGACACCGGCACTGGTGAAGGCGCAGCTCCGCAAGCAGGGTATTGCCGCCAAGTCCGTTAAGCGCAAACCCAAACCCCTGTTTTCGTCAAAGAAGGCAATCAAACCCGCCGACATCGCCATTTTCACTCGCCAGATGGCGACGATGCTGAAAGCTGGTGTACCGCTTGTCCAAAGTTTTGACATCGTTGCCGAAGGTGCGGGCAACCCGACGATGACCGAGCTGATCAATGACATTCGCAATGATGTCGCCGCGGGCGGCGGCTTCGCTGCAGCCTGCGCCAAGCATCCCAAGTACTTCGATAATCTGTTTTGCAGCTTGGTCGATTCCGGCGAGCAGTCCGGTACGCTCGAGCTGATGCTGGATCGCGTGGCAACCTACAAAGAAAAAACAGAGGCCTTGAAAGCCAAAATCAAAAAAGCGCTGACTTACCCCATCGCGGTTATTGTTGTGGCAATCATAGTCACCGCGATCCTGCTGATAAAGGTCGTCCCCCAGTTTGCGGAAACCTTCCAAAGCTTTGGCTCAGACCTGCCTGCCTTTACTAAATTGGTCGTCAGTATGTCGGAGTGGATGCAGGCCAACTGGTTTATTTTATTCGGCGCCATCGGCTTGGCGGTAGCCGCTTTTGGTCAAGCTAGGCGACGCTCACAGGCCTTCTCTGACTGGATCGACAAAATCTCACTGAAAATTCCGGCGATTGGCGACATTGTATACAACGCAGTAATAGCGCGTTTTTCACGCACACTCGCCACCACTTTCGGCGCCGGTGTGCCGCTGGTAGACGCGCTCAATTCCGTGGCGGGCGCGGCAGGCAACGCCGTTTACAACAAAGCCATCATCCAGATTCGCGATGACGTCACCACTGGCCAGACCCTGTACTCCGCCATTCGCTTCACCAACCTTTTCCCCACCATGCTGTTGCAAATGGTGTCGATCGGCGAAGAATCGGGGTCTCTGGATGAGATGCTCGACAAGGTGGCTACGCACTATGAAGAAGCCGTCGACAATGCGGTAGATTCACTGACGTCACTGTTGGAGCCCTTCATCATGTCGATACTGGGTGTACTGGTAGGCGGCCTGATGATTGCGATGTATCTGCCCATCTTCATGCTGGGCTCTGCCATCTAACACTTCTGTGGCGGCATGACATTGCCGCCCGAGTTCGGAATCGAATCCATGTCAGCTATTGTGTATCTGGACAGTAATCCATGGCTCGCGTTATGCCTGCTCGGCATTTTTAGCCTGCTGTTGGGTAGTTTTTTCAATGTGGTGATTTATCGCCTGCCCAAGATGATGGAGGCACACTGGAAGCACGAGTGCCAGCTGATTCTCGAACAGGAACCAACATCTCCACCTGAAAGCTTTAATCTGGCCCTGCCGAACTCTCATTGCCCGCAATGCGGCGCAGCCGTCAAAGCTTGGCAGAATATCCCTGTTCTCAGCTATATCTTGCTGCGCGGCCGCTGCGCCTCCTGCCAAAACAAGATTGGACTACGCTACCCCGCGGTTGAGCTGGCAACCGCCGCTCTTGCCGTGTTCACCGCACTTCAGTTCGGATTCACCTGGCAGGCATTGGCGGTCATCTTGTTTAGCTGGCTGCTGCTGATTATGAGCGTCATTGATATCGACCATCAGTTGTTGCCCGACAGCCTCACATTGCCGCTGTTATGGCTCGGTCTGGCCTACAACAGCCTCAGTGGCAGCGTTTTATTAATGGATGCCGTGTGGGGCGCCATTGCCGGCTACCTCTCACTGTGGTCTGTTTACTGGCTGTTTAAATTGATCACCGGCAAGGAAGGCATGGGATTCGGAGACTTCAAGCTACTCGCTGCCCTGGGCGCCTGGCTGGGTTGGCAGATGTTGCCGGTGATTATTCTACTGTCATCCGTCGTGGGCGCGGTATTGGGAATCACCTTGCTCAGCCTTCAGGGCAAAGGCCGTAATACCAGCATCCCCTTCGGCCCCTATCTGGCAGCAGCGGGCTGGATCGCCATGTTTTGGGGCCAGGATATCCTCAGCGCGTATATGGGCTTTGCAGGCCTGTAATCTCAAAGGAAACAGCAGTATTTATGAGCAAGGTCATTATCGGTCTGAGTGGTGGTATCGGCAGCGGTAAAACCGCGGTATCTGACCGTTTCGCGGCAAAGGGTATTGACGTCATTGACGCCGATGTCATCGCACGCGTTGTGGTCGAACCCGGCACCGAAGCACTGACAAAAATTCGAGAGCATTTTGGCGACGGCATCCTCGACAGTGATGGGCAGCTTCGCCGCGCCGAGCTACGCAAACGCATTTTCAGTAACCCCGACGAGAAACAATGGCTGGAAGCGCTGCTGCATCCGCTTATTGCCGAGGAAACGTTGCGACAGCTCGGCAATATTCAAAGTGCCTACGGCCTGTACGTATCTCCCCTTCTCGTAGAGGGAGGCCAGAAGGCCCTGTGCGACCGACTACTCGTGGTCGATGTGCCGGAAGCGGTGCAGCTTGAACGAACCATGGCGCGTGATGACAATGAACGCGCACAGGTGGAGCGCATAATGGCCAGTCAGGCCAGCCGGGAACAGCGGCTGGCCGCCGCTGATGATATTCTGGACAATAGCCAAGCCATCGACACACTCGATGCTCGCGTTGAAGAACTTCACCGGAAATACTTACAGCTGGCGCAGGAGAAAGCCAATCGTGGCTAATACCCAATCAAACCGTCCGGCCGTAGCCTGCCCGAATTGCGGGACAGCTCAACAGTGGGACAGCCGTAACCCCTTTCGTCCTTTTTGCTCGGAACAATGCAAGAACCGCGACTTCATTGCCTGGTCGAATGAAGAACACAGCATTCCGGGACAAGCGGACTACGAAGATATTCTTAGCGGGGATCTAGAAATGGCCCCGGAACGGGAGTAATCAAGCGCCCTGAATGGCCTCTACAATAGCGTCGTTGGCTTTCGGAAATGCATAGTTATTCAGGTCCGCCACATCGATCCAACGCAGTGGCTGTCCTTCTTTGCCCGTGGGCACGCCCTGAAACTGACGCACCCAGCAGACTTCCAGCCGCACCGCCTTGTCGCCGTAATCATGTTCAATCGTCATCAGCGGCTCACAGCGTTCCGGGGCGACATCAATCCCCAGCTCCTCGTGTAACTCACGGACTAAAGCCTGAGCGAGAGTTTCTCCCTCTTCAATCTTGCCGCCGGGAAATTCCCACAGCCCGCCCTGATGGCGATACTCTGCTCGCCGGGCAATGAGTATGCGATGCTCGTCATCACACACCACACCAACAGCGACTCTCACTAAGGCTTTAGCTTCGGTACTCGGCATTAATTTTGACGTAATCGTAGGAAAAATCGGTGGTCCACACGGTTTCAGCCACATCGCCCCGGCCGAGATCAATGGCGATGACAATCTCTTCCTGCTTCATCACCGCCGCGCCCGCTTCCTCAGTATAGGACGCAGCCCGACCGCCTTTGTCGGCAATCAATACATCGCCCAGATGAACCTGTACGCCGCTGACATCTAGATCCTCAATGCCTGCGCGACCAATCGCGGCCAGAATGCGTCCCCAATTCGGGTCGCTGGCAAACAGCGCCGTCTTAACCAGCGGCGATTCAGCAACCGTATAGGCCACCTTCAATGCTTCTTCACTGGACTTGGCGCCGCAGACTGCCACTTCCACAAACTTGGTTGCCCCCTCGCCATCACGCACAATCGCCTGCGCCAAATCGAGAAAGACTTCGTTGATCAAATCCGTCATGGCAGCCAGCAATTCAGGCTCACGTTCTGATATCTCGACACCCGATGCACCGCTTGCCACCAGCATGCAGGCATCGTTGGTGGAGGTATCGCCATCAACGGTAATGCGATTAAAGGACTGCTCCGCCGCGTCGCTAACAAGGCGTTGCAGCAGAGTTTGTGCGATAACCGCATCGCAAGCCACATAGCCCAACATGGTCGCCATATTGGGTTTAATCATGCCCGCGCCTTTGGAGATACCGGTGACGGTAATGATCTTCCCCTGCCATTCGAACTGACGGGAGCATGCCTTGGGGCGGGTGTCGGTGGTCATGATACCGCTGGCAGCATCAGACCAATGCTCGGCAGACAAATCAGCCAGCGCTGCGGGCAAGGCAGCGATAATTTTATCGGCGGGCAAGGGCTCGCCAATCACACCGGTAGAAAACGGCAACACCTGCTCTGTCGGACAGCCGGCCAAATCAGCAAGCGCCGAGCAGCACTGCTTGGCAGCCTCAAGCCCTGAAGGCCCGGTGCCGGCATTGGCATTGCCGGTATTTACCAGCCAGTAGCGTGCACCGGACTGCTGAAGATGAGACTTGGCTATCGTCACCGGCGCAGCGCAGAACGCGTTCTTGGTAAACACGCCAGCAACCGTGCTGCCCTCGGCAAGCTCAAACACCACCACATCTTTGCGACCGGCTTTCTTGATTCCCGCACTGGCTATACCAATGCGCACGCCATCAACCGGGTGCAACACGCCAAAGTCACCAGACCCTACCGCCATGCTTTGCTACTCCTTGTGCCTTAACCCAGCTTACCGTGGCATTGCTTGTATTTTTTACCCGACCCACAAGGGCAAGGCTCATTGCGCCCCACTTTACGCCCTTCGCGCACAAAGGTTTCGGGGACAGCTTGTTCAGGTGCTTCGCCAACGTCCTCCTCAGACTCTGCATCCATCGCAGACGCCTCAGCGTGCTGGAATTCCATCGCACGGCGCGCCTGCTCTTCGCGACGCTTACGCTCCAGTGCCTCCGCACTTTCATCCTGCTGCAACTGCAGGTGAGCCAGGAAACGGACAACCTCGTGCTTGAGGCTGTCGAGCATTTGTTGAAACAGCTCAAACGCCTCGCGCTTGTATTCTTGCTTAGGATTTTTCTGGGCAAATGCGCGCAAGTGAATGCCGTGGCGCAGGTGATCCATGGTAGCCAGATGCTCCTTCCACAACGTATCCAGCACCTGCAGCATGATATGTCGCTCAATTTTGCGCATATCCGGGCCGACCTTCTCACACTTCGCCTCGTAGCCAGCCGTTACCGCATCGAGAATGCGCTCACGAACGCCTTCCTCTTGCAGCTTTTTGTCTTCTTCCAGCCACTGGGCAATCGGCAGTTTGACTTCGAAGTCATTCTCCAGCCGACGCTCCAGTCCGTCGACATCCCACTGCTCAACCATGCTCTGCATGGGAATATATTCACTGACGACGTCATTAACCACATCGCTGCGAATCGCTGCCAACATCTCGCTGATGTCTTCCGACTCCAGCAGTTCATTACGCTGCTGATAAATAATCTGGCGCTGGTCATTTGCCACATCGTCGTATTCCAGCAACTGTTTGCGGATATCGAAGTTGCGACCTTCAACTTTGCGCTGGGCTTTCTCGATGGCGTTGGACACCATACGGTGCTCGATCGCTTCCCCTTTCTCCAGACCCAGCGCCTGCATAATGCTGCGCACGCGATCAGAGGCAAAGATCCGCATCAAATTATCTTCGAGTGACAGATAAAAACGCGACACACCCGGGTCGCCCTGACGGCCGGCACGACCGCGCAGCTGGTTGTCGATACGGCGGGATTCATGGCGCTCGGTGCCGATAATATGCAGGCCACCGGCCTGAATCACCTGCTCATGACGCTCTTTCCAGGCTTCGCGCAGCTCGTTAATCATCGCCTCTGACGGGTTGTCGAGCTTTTCCAGCTCGGCATCGACGCTGCCACCCAAGACAATATCGGTACCTCGACCGGCCATATTAGTGGCTATAGTCACCACGCCGGGGCGCCCCGCCTGGGCAATAATTTCGGCTTCTTGCTCGTGGTATTTGGCGTTTAGCACCTTGTGAGACATGCCCGCTTGCTTGAAGCGCTTGGACATTTCTTCAGAGGTTTCTATCGACGCCGTCCCCACCAGCACCGGCGCACCGGTTTCGACAATGGCTTTCACATCGTTGACGATGGCGTCGTATTTTTCTTCTTTGCTCAAATAGACCAGATCATTGTGGTCCCGACGAGCATTGGGTTTGTTGGTGGGAATCACCACTACGTCCAAACCGTAAATCTGGCGGAATTCAAAGGCTTCCGTATCAGCGGTACCCGTCATCCCGGCCAGTTTGTCAAACAGACGGAAGTAATTCTGGAAGGTGGTGGATGCCAGTGTCTGGCTTTCCGCCTGAATAGTTACTCCCTCCTTGGCTTCAATCGCCTGATGAAGACCTTCCGACAATCGACGGCCCGGCATCGTCCGGCCAGTATGCTCATCAATCAGCACAACCTGGTCGTTCTGGATAATGTATTCGATATTATTATGGAACAGAACGTGAGCGCGCAGGGCCGAGTTCACGTGGTGCAGCAGGTTCAGATTGCTGGCGGAGTAAAGGCTGTCCCCTTCATCCAGCAAGCCCTCTTTAATCAGCAGCTCTTCCACTACTTGGTGACCGGCCTCCGTCAGCTCCACCTGCCGCATTTTTTCATCGACGCTGTAGTGACCTTCTTCCGGCTCCGAACCGGCCACTTTCGGCTCATCCGTTTCAGGCACGGGTTCCAGCTTGGGAATAAACTTGTTGATTTGCCGGTACAGCGCCGAGCTGTCTTGGGCTGGACCGGAAATAATCAGTGGTGTGCGCGCTTCGTCGATCAGAATAGAGTCGACTTCGTCGATAATGGCGAAGTTCAGGCTGCGCTGATAGCGATCTTCAATCGCAAAAGCCATATTGTCGCGCAGATAGTCGAAACCAAACTCATTGTTGGTGCCGTAGGTAATGTCGGATTGATAAGCAGCGCGCTTTTCATCACTGCCCTGCCCGGCACGAACAACACCGACGCTCAGCCCCAGGAATTCATACAGCGGACGCATCCAGTTCGCATCACGCTGGGCCAGGTAGTCGTTAACCGTAACGACAAACACGCCCTTACCTTCAATGGCATTAAGGTAAACCGGCAATGTCGCAACCAGCGTTTTACCCTCACCGGTACGCATTTCGGCGATTTTGCCCTCATGCATACTGATACCACCGATCATCTGCACATCGAAGTGCCGCATACCGAGCACACGACGTCCCGCTTCACGGGCGACAGCAAAGGCTTCCGGCAGTATCTGATCCAGCGTCTCACCAGCGGCCACCCGCTGACGGAACTCTTCAGTCTTACTTCGCAGCGCCGCATCATCCAGCGCGGTCAGGGATTCTTCTAAAGCGTTGATACGGGCCACGACCTTGCGCATGCGCTTGAGTTCTCGGTCGTTTTTGCTTCCAAATATCTTCTTGACTACTGCTGTGATCATGTTGAGCCGTTGGTTCTCAGAGGAATTTCAGGTCCTGCCTGACAGAGCGACAGCGCCGCGCGTCACGCTAAACTACGTCAATGAAGTTCAGATGACAAAATTTCAAGGGCATCTGGGTGGCACTGTCAGAACGATGTCGCAATGACATGGCCGGCAGGAGTCGCGCACGCTGCGCTACCGTGGGGCAATATCGCATACATGGAAAAAGATTGCTATTCCCACCCGGCGAGGTGCCGGATGGGAAAGAGGAGTGCCATCAAGCACTGGCAGCAGCGGCTGCCGCGTAGGTAATCGGCGCGTCGGCGGGGTCTTCGAAGGTCACCCATTCCCAAGCGTCGGTTTCTTTGATGAGCTGTCTCAGCGACGCATTATTCAAGCCGTGGCCAGACTTGTGCGCCTTGAATTCACCAATCAGGCTGGTACCCAACAGATACAAATCACCGATGGCGTCGAGCACCTTGTGCTTCACAAACTCATCTTCGTAGCGCAGACCGTCTTCATTCAGAATCCGGTATTCGTCTACCACGATGGCATTGTCCACACTGCCGCCCTGAGCAAGGCCCTTGGAACGCAGGTACTCGATCTCATGCATAAAACCGAAGGTGCGGGCCCGGCTCACTTCCTTCACGAAGGAGGTACTGGAAAAATCCAGCTCGGCGTGGCCGGTACGGTCGCGAAAAACCGGGTGATCAAAGTCGATGGTAAAAGAGACTTTAAAGCCGTCAAAAGGGAGGAAACTGGCAACTTTATCGCCATCTTTTACCGTAACCGGCCGCTTGATACGGATGAACTTCTTGGGTGCATCCTGCTCCTCTATGCCCGCTGATTGAATCAGGAACACGAAGGGGCCCGCACTGCCATCCATAATCGGCACTTCCGATGAGCTCAGCTCGACGTAGGCATTGTCAATGCCCAGCCCCGCCATTGCTGACAGCAAGTGCTCAACCGTTGATACCCGGACATCGCCGTTTACCAGCGTGGTAGACAGGGTCGTATCACCGACATTTTCCGCGTGAGCGTGGATCTCAACGACCGGGTTCAAGTCCGTTCGTCTGAAGATCACCCCGGTATCCACCGGTGCGGGCTTCAGGGTAAGAAAGACTTTTTCTCCGGTGTGCAAACCAATACCGGTCGCCCGGATGGTATTGCGCAATGTACGTTGTCTGATCATGGTTCACACTCTTACTAAAGACGCAAAACGCCGCCTAGCGCAGCACCCTGGCCGTAACCGACCGGGTGGCGCCAACTGCTACCGCTGCCGTACTTGCGTATCAGTCAGCTTGGCGGCGCAAAAACGCAGGAATATCCAGATATTCCATGTCTTTGTCTTCCACCACCGGCGAAGCGGGAACGGCTTCACGAGCGGCAGCTGCCTGCTGGTTACGCATAATTGTCGGCCGGTCCAGCTTGCGGTAGTCACTAGCGCGCTCAACGGGCTTGCTCTCGACCACTTTCAGCGGGGCTTCCTGCGCGATGCCGTCCAGACCAGTTGCCACGACAGTGACTCGCAGCTCGTCGCTCATATCCGGATCGATCACCGTACCAACCACCACGGTAGCGTCCTCAGACGCAAATTCCTTGATAGTATCCCCGACATCGCTGAACTCGCCTAGGGAGAGGTCCAATCCCGCGGTAATATTTACCAAAATGCCACGGGCACCCTCGAGGTTAACGTCTTCCAGCAGCGGGCTGCGAATCGCGGCCTCAGCGGCTTCACAGGCACGGTTCTCACCGCAGGCAATACCACTGCCCATCATCGCCATACCCATTTCAGACATCACGGTGCGCACATCGGCGAAGTCGACGTTGATCATACCCGGACGGATGATAAGGTCAGCAATGCCTTGCACCGCCCCCAACAATACGTCGTTGGCCGCCTTGAAAGCATCCAGCAGACTGGTGTTTTTACCCAGTACCGGCAGCAGCTTCTCGTTGGGAATAGTGATCAGCGAGTCAACGTGCTGACGCAGTTCCCGCATGCCCGCTTCAGCAACGGTCATCCGCTTCTTGCCTTCGAAGGGGAAGGGCTTGGTGACCACCGCCACGGTCAGAATACCCAGCTCACGCGCCACTTCTGCAACCACCGGCGCGCCGCCAGTACCAGTACCGCCGCCCATACCCGCGGTGATGAACACCATATCGGCACCTTCCAGTGCTTCCGCGATGCGATCGCGATCTTCAATAGCCGCCTGGCGACCCACCTCGGGGTTGGCACCTGCGCCCAGCCCTTTGGTGATGGCGGTGCCAAGCTGCAGAACAGTTTTTGACATCACATCAGTCAACGCCTGCGCGTCGGTGTTGGCGCAGATGAAATCCACACCATCAACATCGTTGGCAATCATGTGCTTAACGGCATTGCCGCCGCCACCACCGACACCCACCACTTTAATGACTGCGTTCTGAGGAACGTTATCTACGAGTTCAAACATGGTTTTTCTCCCTTTTTACATGATCAGCCGTGCTGCCAAACACGACCGGTTACTACTTCGTTAAAAACAGTGTTGTTGTGTTAAAAATTGTTCTGCACCCAGTTTTTCAACCGGGATACAAAACCGTCCTGACGAACGCGCCCGCGCCCGCCGGATTGTTCCTGATGCTTCAGTCCGTACTGCAGCAAACCCACGCTGGTGGCATAAATCGGATTGCGCACAATGTCGGTGAGGCCGCGAATACCCTGCGGAGACCCAATGCGCACAGGCATGTGGAATATCTCTTCCGCCAGCTCAACGACGCCCTCCATCTTTGAAGTACCGCCAGTCAGCACAATGCCCGCCGCACAGAGGTCTTCGTAGCCACTGCGGCGCAATTCGGCCTGAACCAGCGTGAAAAGCTCGTCATAGCGGGGCTCAACTACCTCTGCCAAGGCCTGACGGGACAGCTCACGCGGCGCGCGCTCACCCACACTGGGTACTTTGATGGTTTCACCTTCACCGGCGAGCTGAGTCAGCGCACAGGCATATTTGATTTTGATTTCCTCGGCGTACTGGGTGGGCGTACGCAGCGCCATGGCGATGTCATTGGTCACCTGATCACCCGCTATGGGGATTACGCCAGTGTGGCGTATCGCCCCGTCGGTAAAGATGGCGATATCGCTGGTACCACCACCGATGTCCACCAAGCACACCCCCAGCTCCTTCTCATCGTCTGTCAGCACCGAGTAACTGGACGCCAGCTGCTCGAGAATCACGTCCTCGACCTCGAGGCCACAGCGACGGATACATTTCTCGATGTTTTGCACGGCATTCACCGCACAGGTCACCAGGTGCACTTTGGCTTCCAGGCGCACACCTGACATGCCCAATGGTTCCTTGATGCCTTCCTGTTCATCGATCACAAATTCCTGAGGCAGGATGTGCAGCACTTTCTGATCGGCAGGAATCGCCACGGCCTGAGCCGCATCAATCACCCTGTCGAGATCCAACTGAAAGACTTCGCGGTCACGGATCGCCACGATGCCGTGAGAGTTGAGGCTGCGAATGTGGTTACCGGCGATCCCCACATACACGCTGTGGATTTCGCAGCCAGCCATCAACTCCGCCTCTTCCACGGCCCGCTGAATGGACTGGACGGTGGACTCAATATTGACGACCACGCCTTTCTTCAGGCCACGAGAGGGATGCGAGCCAATACCCACAACCTCCAGCTTGCCCTCATCGTTGATCGCACCCACAATCGCCACCACTTTCGAGGTACCGATATCCAGCCCGACCACCATTCTTCCGGCATTTGCATTAGACATTGCTGCACTTCCCCCAAGCGATGCACGATGTGAGTACGAGGCGACGTCGACCTTCTTTTAGCAACTCAATGTGCATGGTTATCCCTTGTTCTGTTGTTCGGCCCAGGCAACGGCCAGACCATTTACATAGCGCATATCCACACGCGCGACTTTGGCGAAATCTGCCGCCAGAGACTGGCGGTATACCCACAGAAAACGCCGCAACTTCTCCAGCGGCTCCTGCCGCCCCAACACCAGCTCCACATCATTTTCGATGCGAGCGGTCCAACTGCCCCGCGCACTCATTTCCAGCGTATTGAGCTGCAGATTTTCATCACCCAGCAGCTGGCTCATCAGTCGGTACTGGCGCATCATCTCCAGCGCACTGCCCTCTGGACCGTCCAGCACCGGCAGATCACCGCGGTAAGCACGCCCTTCTTCCGGTTCGAAAATACGGCCGCGATGGTTTAGCAGGCCACCACGCCCCCATACAGCAATTGGCGTTTCTTCAACGATGGTGATTTTCAGCTCACGCGGCCACAGCCGCTCCACCACCGCTCGGTATACCCACGGCTCCTGCTCCAACTCGGCCTGAATCGCAGGCAAATCCAAGCCCAGATACCCGACAGCCAAATGGCTGGTCACCCGTTCAACGAGTACCTCTCGGTTCACGTGGTGCAGATCACCCGCAAACACCACACGCTCAACGGGAATACCGTCGAGACGCTCTCCCAGTTTTTCCACGCCGTAGACAAAACCCAACGCAGCCGACAGCAGCAACAGGCGATTAAAAATTCGCCCCCACTCCCGGCGACTTCCCATGCGTCGCTTTTCTTCGCCGCCACGGGAGCGCTTGAATCGGTTCTGCTTAGCCGCCATGGGCCGCCTCAGTGTCGTTCAGGCTGCTCTGTAAAATGCGCAGCACCAATTGATCAAAATTCAACCCCGACTGCTTGGCGGCCATCGGGACCAGACTGTGATCGGTCATCCCCGGCACGGTATTGATCTCCAGTAAATAGAAACGGCCGCGCTCATCGCGCATCACGTCTACCCGTCCCCAGCCTCTGCAGCCGACCGCATCAAAGGCCTGCACCGCCAGCTTTCGCAAACCCTGCTCGTCGTCTTTGCTCAACCCCGCCGGGCAGTGATAGCGCGTACTGTCTGACAGGTACTTGGCATTGAAATCGTAAAAAGCCGCATCGGTCTCCAGCCGGATCGCCGGTAAAGCCTGACCATCCAGTACCGCCACGGTGTACTCGCCACCCGTTATCCACTGTTCCGCAAACACCCGGCCGTAGGGCTTCGCGGTATGCCATGCCGCTTCGAGCTCTGCGGCGCTATCGGCACGGGACATGCCAATGCTTGAGCCCTCGCAGGCCGGCTTCACAATCGCCTGCCCCAGCGTTTTACTGATGACCTTCCAGTCACTGTGCTCATCCAGCTCAACAAACTTTGGCGTACTCAGGCCGTGTCCTAACCAGAGCAGCTTGCAGCGCAACTTATCCATAGCCAGCGCAGAAGCCATCACGCCGCTGCCGGTGTACGACTTACCCAGACATTCCAGCGCGCCCTGAACTGTGCCGTCTTCACCACCGGGCCCATGCAAGGCCAGAAAGCAGTGACTGAACGGCGCAAGCTGCTGCATCCAGTCAGCATCGCGGGTATCGATTGCGGTGGCAGGGATACCCAAGCGAGCAAAGGCCTCCATCACCGCCGCTCCACTGCGCAACGAGACTTCACGCTCTGCCGAGCTGCCACCCAGCAGCACGGCGATTTGACCGCCAATGGCTTGCATCACTGTGTTAATGGCCGTGTCCGTCATCTAACTCGCCTGCGTCCAATCCTGCGTTGAAAATTGTTGCGCCAGTGCGCCGATATTCCCCGCCCCCTGAGTCAGCAGAACATCACCGGGGCGCAAATGGGGGCGCAGCTGCGCCAACGCCTGTTCAGGCCCATCGACGAACAGCGGCTCCAGCTTGCCCTGCAAGCGAATACTGCGGCAGAGGTTGCGACTGTCCGCTCCGGGGATCGGCGATTCGCCCGCTGAATACACATCCAGCAGAGCCAGTGCGTCCACACTGCCCAGCACTTTGACGAAATCCTCATAGAGATCGCGCGTGCGTGTGTAGCGATGCGGCTGATACAACATGAACAAGCGGCGATCCGGCCAGGCCTGACGCGCCGCCGCAATCGTCGCCGCCACTTCAGTGGGGTGGTGGCCGTAATCGTCTACCAGCATGAAACTGCCCTCTGCCAGCAACTGTTCGCCATAGCGCTGAAAGCGGCGACCGACGCCCTGAAAATTGGCGATACCGCGACAGATCGCCGTATCATCCAGGCCTTCATCACTGGCAACCGCCACTGCCGCCGTCGCATTAAGCACATTGTGAATACCGGGCTGACCGATAGTCAGCGCCAGCTCGCCGCCCTTGCGGCGGCTCACGCGGAAGTGGCTTTGCAGCCCGTCCTGCTCAACGCTGTGGATACGGAAATCCGCGTCTTCCGCGAAACCATAGGTCAGTGTTTGGCGACCAATTTCCGGCAACAACTCCCGCACCACCGGGTCATCCACACACACCACGGCCACCCCGTAGAACGGCAGATTGTGGAGAAAATCGATAAAGGTCTGCTTTAAACGACTGAAGTCGCCACCATAGGTGTCCATGTGGTCAGCTTCGATATTCGTCACCACCGACACCATTGGCTGCAGATGCAGGAATGACGCGTCGCTCTCGTCCGCCTCTGCCACCAGATAGCGGCTTTCGCCGAGCGCCGCATTGGTGCCCGCACTGTTTACCAGCCCACCAATAACAAATGTCGGATCCAGCCCCGCCTCGGCAAAAATCGAGGTAATCAGGCTGGTAGTGGTGGTTTTTCCATGCGTGCCCGCCACGGCAATGCCATGGCGATAGCGCATGAGTTCTGCCAGCATTTCGGCGCGCGGCACAATAGGAATGCGCTGCTCTCTTGCGCTCAGCACTTCCGGGTTGTCAGCCTTCACCGCACTGGATACCACCACCACATCGCACTGCTGGATGTTTTCGCCGCGATGGCCAAAACTCACGTTCGCCCCCAGGCGCTGAAGCCTGGCGGTGCTCAGTGAAGCCTTCAAGTCAGAACCCGACACCACATAACCCAGGTTCAACAGCACCTCGGCAATACCGCACATACCGGCGCCACCGATGCCCACAAAATGGATGCGCTTCACTCTGCGCATTTCGGGAACAATAAACGGATGCTTAGTGACCATGGGCATACTCCATACAACAGTCGGCAGCCACATCAGCAGCATCGATTTTTGCCAGCGCCCGCGCCGCTTCCGCGCGCTCGCGCAATAGCTCCGGCTGCGTCGCGAGTTCGCGCAGGCGGTCTGCAAGGCGCTCCGGCGTGAGTTCACGCTGGTCAAGAATTTCGCCCGCACCGCCATCGACAAACCACTGCGCATTCGCGCGCTGGTGATCGTCAATCGCGTTCGGCAGTGGAATTAGAATTGCTGACAGTCCGGCCGCCGCAAGCTCGGCCACAGTCAGTGCACCGGCCCGGCATACCACCACATCGGCCCAGGCATAGGCCTCGGCCATGTCGTCGATAAACGCATCAGCGCGCACACTCAGCCCAGATTCGGCGTAGGCCATGCGTACCGTGTCTTCGTGAGCACGGCCGGTTTGGTGCCACAATTGCAGCTGCGGCAGATCGGCAAGCAGCGCCCAGGTTTTCACCATGCATTCGTTAATCGCCAGCGCGCCCAGGCTGCCGCCCACCACCAACACCCGCAAACCGGACTCTCGCTCGGCAAAACGCGACGACGGCGCAGGCAGTTCGGCAATATCCCGACGCACCGGGTTACCGATATAGCGGCTTTTATCGCCGCCCAGCTCAATGGGATACCCGGTCAGGCAACGTTTAGCCAACTTAGCCAGCAAGCGATTGGTCGTGCCGGCCACCGCGTTCTGCTCATGAATGAGTACCGGAATACCCATCAGTTTTGCGGCCAATCCGCCCGGCCCCGAAGCGTAGCCACCCAGACCTATCACGCAGAAGGGTTTGAGACGACGTAGCAGCAACATACTGCTCAGAACCGCCAGTCCGGCCTTAGCCAGCGCCAGCAGTCGGAACAGGGGATTTTTGCCGCGCACACCGGCCATTTTCAGACAGTGCAGCGGAATATCGGCGGCAGGCACCAGCCGGGCCTCAATCCCCTGCGCCGTGCCCAACCAATGCAGTTCAACACCGCGCTGACGCAGCGCCTCCGCCACCGACAAAGCGGGGAAGACGTGACCGCCTGTGCCACCCGCCATAATCAACACACAGGGCTTAGTGGCCATATTCCCCCCTGCATTCGCGCTCAATGCGGGCGACCAATGCCACCATCGCCATGCACACCATCAGGCTGCTGCCGCCGTAGCTGAGAAAGGGCAAGGTCAGCCCCTTTGTCGGCAACAATCCCGCATTAACGCCCATATTGATGAACGCCTGTGCACTGATCATCATCGATACGCCGTACGCCACAAAAGCATGAAAACGGCGACCGGTGAGTTCGGCGTGGCGGCCGATCCACATCATCCGCCCGACCAGACCGACGAACAGGCCAATGACTACAACCGTACCCATAAAGCCAAATTCTTCTGCCAGAATGGCAAACACAAAGTCGGTGTGCGCCTCAGGCAGGTAAAACAATTTCTGCACGCTGTTCCCTAAACCGACACCCGCCAATTCGCCGCGCCCGAAGGCAATCAACGATTGAGTAAGCTGGTAACCGGTATTGAATTGGTCGGCCCAAGGGTCGGTGAAAGCCGTTAAACGCTGCATCCGATAGGGCTCAAAAATCACCAGTGCCACGGCACTGGCCAAACAGCTGAGAATGACCAGCAGAAACTGCCCTAGTTTCACGCCGCCGAGAAAAATCATTACAAATGCCGTACCGGCAGTCACTACGGTCGCGCCAAAGTCCGGCTCAAGCATCAGCAATAGCGTGACTGCAAACAGCAGCGCCATGGGTTTGATAAAGCCCGAAAAACGCTCCTGCACCTCTTCACCGCGACGTACCAGATAGCCCGCGAGATAAAAGATCACGAACAGCTTGACGAACTCGGAGGCCTGCAGGGTCAGCGGCCCCAAGGCCAGCCAGCGACGACTTCCGTTCACTTCGCGCCCCACGCCGGGCACCAACACCAGCGCCAGCAGCAGGAAGCCAATCAGCAACCACAGCCATCCCGTGCGTTCCCAGAACGCAACGGGGGTGAAATACATCACCAGGCTCAGACCGAAGGCCAGCGTAAAATGCAGGCCATAGCGTTTGGCAAAGAAGAAGGCATCGTCGTAACGACTGGCCGCGTGCTCAATCGACGCCGACGTCATCGCCACAAACCCTACTGCCAGCAGTGCCACCAGCAACCACTGAAGCTGGCGATCCATATCCTGCAAGTCCTGCCAGGCGGTGCGAAGGCTAAGCATGGCTCACCTCCCGCACGGCTTCACAGAACTGCTCACCGCGGTCACCATAGCTACGAAACATATCGAAGCTGGCACAGGCTGGAGACAGCAGCACCACATCGCCGGTTTCGGCCAGCTTCCGGGCAGCCGCAACCGCAGCCGACATGCTGTCGGCGTTTACGGTCGGCACTTGATTGTTTATTGCCGAGGCGATCTGCGGCGCCGCTTCGCCAATCAGTACCGCAGCTCGCCCATGGCGACGAAGGGCTTCCGCCAGCGGTGCGAAATCGCCGCCCTTACCCAGGCCACCGGCGATCAGCACAACGCGACCTTGCTCAGCCAAGCCTTCAATCGCCGACACCGAGGCGCCCACATTGGTGCCCTTGGAGTCGTTGTAAAACCGCACGCCGTTTTGCTCATCGACAAATTCGCAGCGATGGGGCAAGCCGGGAAATTCGCGCAGGGTATCCAGCATCGCCGCCATCGGGAGATCGGCAGCTGCGCCAATTGCCAGCGCCGCGAGCGCATTGCTGAGGTTGTGGCGTCCGGCGATACGCAGCTCATCCGCTGACATCAACGGCTCGCGCGCCAACGCCAAATAGCGCTGACCCGGCTGTTCCAGCAGGCCGAAGCGGCGGAAATCCGAACGCCCCAGACTGAAGACCCACTTTTCGACATCCTCAGGCACCAGCGGCTGGGTCAGGCTGTCATCAGCGTTGATCACCACTTTTTTACAGCCCTGAAAAATGCGGTGTTTGGCCTGATGGTAGGCCAGCATCGACCCGTGGTGGTCGAGGTGATCGGCGCTGACATTCAACACTGTCGCCACTTTCGCGCCCAACTGCTGACAGCGCTCCAACTGGAAAGATGACAGTTCCAGCACATACAGCTCGCAGTCGTCGCTGAGCAGATCCAGGGCGGGGGTGCCCAAATTGCCGCCCACGGCCACACGCAGACCAGCGCGATCTGCCATATCACCGACCAGGGTGGTCACGGTGCTTTTGCCGTTGGAACCGGTAATCGCCACGATAGGCGCCTTGGCCGCCTCGTGGAAGCAATCGATATCGCCGCTGATGCGCACACCGGCTTTAGCTGCCGCCGCAATGGCCGGCTCACTCAGAGGAATACCGGGGTTCACCAACAGCTCACTGGCGCCGGTAAATTGCTCGTCAGAAAAAGCGCCCAGTTGAAGCTCAACATCCGGATAGGCTTGACGAAAATCATCAAGGCCGGGCGGCTGTTCGCGACTGTCTGCCACAGCGAAGGGCAAACCACGCGACGACAGATAGCGGGCAACAGAAAGCCCGGTGGCTCCCAGTCCCACAATCACGCGCTTATTGTCCGATGCAATGAGGCTCACGTCCGTTCTCGTCTCGCTTAACGCAGTTTCAGTGTTGCCAGGCCAAACAGCACCAGCATCACCGTGATAATCCAGAAACGCACAATGACTCGCGGCTCCGGCCACCCCTTCAGCTCGAAGTGGTGGTGAATCGGCGCCATGCGGAAAATGCGTTTACCGGTTAATTTGAAGGACGCCACCTGCAGGATGACCGACACGGTCTCCAGCACGAAAATGCCGCCCATAATGAAAAATACGATCTCGTGGCGGGTGATCACGGCAATGGCGCCCAAGGTTGCCCCCAGCGCCAGCGCGCCGACATCGCCCATAAATACCTGCGCGGGGTAGGTGTTGAACCACAGAAAGCCGAGCCCGGCACCCGCCAGCGCGCCGCAGATCACAATCAGCTCCCCCGCCCCCGCTACATAAGGAATGTGCAGATACTCGGCAAATTTCACGTGACCGGTCAGGTAGGCAATCAGCCCCAGCGCTGACCCCACCAGTACGGTAGGCAGAATCGCCAGGCCATCGAGGCCATCGGTCAGGTTCACCGCGTTACTGGAGCCGACGATGACGAAGTAGCAAAGCACCATGAACAGCGGGCCCATCTGCCAGCTCAGGTTCTTGAAAAACGGGAAGTAGAGCGTGGTATCCACCGGGCTGTCGGCATTGATATAAAGAAAGACCGCCGCACCGATGCCGGCCACGCTCTGCCAGAAGTATTTCCACTTCGCGGGCAAGCCGCGGGGATTACGCTCGATCACCTTTCGGTAATCATCTACCCAGCCCACGGCACCGAATACAAAGGTAACGATCAGCACGGTCCACACGAAGGGGTTACGCAGATCCGCCCACAGCAAGGTGCTGGTAAAAATCGCCACCAGAATCAAGGCACCGCCCATGGTCGGCGTGCCGGACTTGCTCAGGTGCGATTTAGGGCCGTCGTCACGAACGGCCTGACCGATTTGATAGTAATTGAGGCGGCGAATCATGCCCGGCCCGACCAACAGCGAAATCGCGAGCGCCGTCAGCACACCGAGAATGCCCCGGAAACTGAGGTACTGGAACACAGCAAAACCGCTGATATGCTGGCTGAGATATTCCGATAGCAGTAACAGCATTCAGCCGTTCTCCCCTGATAAGGTTTGTTGCAGGGCCGTCACGACCTCTTCCATCGCGCTACTGCGCGAGCCTTTCACCAACACCGTATTCACGTTATCCAGCAGCGTCGGCAAATGACCGAGCAATGCTTGCTTGTCGGCAAATGCGCGGCCAGCATCGCCAAATTCTTCAGCCATCACGTCAGCAAACTCGCCAACAAAGGCACAGCTCGCCACGCCGGCATCGCGGGCATACGCAGCGACATCGCGATGCAGAGCCTCAGCATCCGGACCCAGCTCAGCCATCTCTCCGAGCACAAGCAAGGACTTGCCCGGTTTGGCCGCTAGCACCTCAATCGCCGCCCGCACTGAGCCGGGGTTAGCGTTATAGCTGTCGTCAATCACGGTGATGCCGCCCCATCGCTGACTGAACAATCGACCCGCCGTGCTATTGACCCCACCCAGGCCTTCGGCAATTTGAGACAGGCTTATACCGACTTCCAGCGCTGCCGCCGCCGCGGCCAAGGCGTTAGCGACCATGTGCCGGCCGCTGAGGGGCAACAGCACCTCAGTCTGCCCGGCCGCGCAATGCAGCGTGAATTGACTGCCCTCTGCGGTCGCGGAAATATCCGATGCATAAACGTCTGCGGACGACGAGATCAGGCTGAAGCTGGACTGACGGCAGTGCGAGGCCTGCGCCTGCCATTGCGAGTAATAACGATCATCGGCATTGATCACAGCGAGGCCAGACGGGGACAACGCTTCGAAAATTTCACCCTTGGTTTTAGCTACGCCGTCCAGCGAGCCAAAACCCTGTAAATGCGCCGCCTGGGCATTGGTCAGAATCGCGACATCGGGCTGTGCAAATTCGCAGAGGTAACGGATATCACCGGCTTTAGCCGCGCCCATCTCGATAACGGCAAACGCATGCTGCGGCGAAATATCCAGGAGCGTGAGCGGCACACCCAATTCGTTGTTGTGATTCCCCGACGTCGCCAGCACGGAGGCGTTGCAAGACAGAATCGCCGCCAGCATTTCCTTGGTACTGGTCTTACCACTGCTTCCAGTAAGCGCGATCAGCGGCCCGCGGAACGCACGGCGGTTATCTCTGGCAAGGTCCGCCAAAGCCCGCTGACTGTCATCCACAATCACACCCGGCAACTCCTTGCATTGCCGGTTAACCAGGGCTGCCGATGCGCCGGATTCTGCGGCTTGCCGAAGGTAGTCATGACCGTCCACGCGCTCACCACGCAGCGCGACAAAGAGGCTGCCAGCACGGACCCGGCGACTATCAATGACCACCGAGCTGATCTCGGCGTTCTCACCATAATGTTTGCCGTGGGTCAGCGTCGCCACTGCATCAAGAGAAAGCGCACGCATCATGCTGACGCCCTCCTTGCCAGTGCACGCCGGGCAGTAGCGACATCACTGAAAGGACGCCGCTCGCCAGCGATTTCCTGACTGGACTCATGCCCTTTGCCAGCGATCAATACCACGTCGCCCGGCCGGGCTTCGGCAATGGCCATCAAAATGCTGCGCTCACGATCTACATCGCAATGCCGGGATACCGTTGCAGGCATGCCTTCGCAGATTTGCTCAATAATTGCTTCCGGAGACTCGCTGCGTGGATTATCACTGGTCACGTAGACGCGGTCAGCAGCCGATGCGGCACGCCCCATTTTGGGCCGCTTATCACTGTCGCGGTCACCGCCACAGCCAAATACGCAACTCAGGCGACCGCGCGTCAGCGGCCGCAGCGTCGCAATGGCTTTAGCCAGGGCATCTTCGGTATGGGCGTAGTCCACCACAACCAGCACGTCATCATCACTGCGCTGGCATTGCATGCGGCCGGGCACCGGCTGCAAGCCCGGCAACAAGGCCTCAATTTCGCCAGGATCAACATCGCGTGCCAGCAATACCCCACAGGCCGCCGCAAGGTTGGCGAGGTTGAATTCTCCCAGCAACGGCGTCTCAATCTCTACATGGCCCCAGGGACTATGCAGTCGCGCACGGCTGCCGCGAATATCCTGCTCAAACGATTCCATATACAGGGTCGCTGACGGGTCGCGGAGGCTGTAATCAATACACTGCGATGCAGCACTTTTTTGCAGTAGCTGCCGACCGAAGTCATCGTCACGGTTAATCACCGCCAGCTCCAGCTCGGGCCACGTAAACAAACGCGCTTTCTCTGCCGCGTAGGCTTCCATGGTACCGTGGTAATCGAGGTGGTCCTGACTCAGGTTGGTGAATACGGCAGCGTCGAAATGCAGTGCTTCCACACGTTTCTGCGACAAACCATGGGAAGACACCTCCATGGACGCCCAACGGGCCCCAGCCTGGCACCACTCAGCCAACAGCGCCTGAATCGCGACCGCATCCGGCGTAGTATTGACCGCTGGCTCAAGGCTGCCAAAACGGCCGCTGCCCAAGGTACCAATGATGCCGCAAGGCTGGTTCATCGCTTCCAGTAACTGCGCCAACATCCAGCTACAGCTGGTTTTGCCGTTAGTACCCGTGATTCCTACCAGGCGCAGGCTGCGCGAAGGCTCTGCGTAATAACGCCCCGCAATGGCGCTCAATTGCTCACTCAGTCCCGGCACTTCCAACACAGGCAGAGACCAGCTCGAACCGTCACAGGGTGCGTCGGCAATCACCGCCACGGCGCCCGATGCCACGGCGGTATTGATGTGCTCACGGCCATCCTGACGGTGACCTTTAACGGCCAGAAATACATCACCCGGCTTGATTCGACGGCTGTCCAGACACAAGCCACTCAATGGCACCGCCGCGACTTCAGCACTCAAATTCGGCAGCAGGTCGCCGAGCGAACGATGGAGAGGGCTGTCATAGCGCTTGATCGCTGTCATGCCGCCGCATCTCCTTTTTTGTCCGCCTTCGCCACCGGCTCCACATCATCGGGCGCAATATTCATCAACCGGAGCGCATCGGCCACAACCTTGGAAAACACTGGCGCGGCCACGAGGCCACCAAAGTAGTCGCCTTTCGGCTCGTCGATAGCCACTACCGCAACAATGCGCGGGTCGCTGGCCGGCGCAACACCGGCAAACAGCGAGAAATAACGATCCTCGGCATAACCGCCTGCAATGGCCTTATGTGAGGTACCGGTTTTGCCCGCCACACGATAGGCATCCACTCTCGCACGCGTCGCCGTGCCGCCGGGGCCGGTAACGCTTTCAAGCATATCGACGATCTGGCGGGCAATTATTGGCGAGATTAACTGTTTGCGCTCAGCACTGGCCTCGCGCTTCACGAGCGACACCGGCTGAAACACACCGTGATTGGCAAACACAGAATATGCCTGCGCCAACTGCAAACTGGTGACCGTTAGGCCGTAGCCAAATGCAAATGTGGCGCGCTCAATGGCACGCCAGTTAGGGTGATTCGGGAGCACGCCGGTGCTCTCTCCAGGGAAGCCGGAGCCGGTACTGCGCCCCAGCCCGAAACGCTGAAACACCCTCCACACTTCTTGCTCATCGAGAGAGAGCGCAATTTTTGTTGTGCCAACCTGACTGGACTTTTTAAGGATGTCAGCCACAGTCAACACCCCGTAGTTGCGGTGATCCTCCAGCAGTTTTGGCCCGACTTTGATGTAGCCGGGGTGAGTGTTGATCTCGGTATCCGGCTGGTAGCGACCACTTTCCAATGCCGCCACCATCGTCAGCGGCTTCATGGTCGAACCCGGCTCAAACATATCGGTCAGCGCGCGATTGCGCATGGCGCTGGGGCTGAGCTGGCTGCGATTATTGGGGTTGTAGGAAGGCTGATTCACCAGCGCCAGCACTTCGCCGCTGCGACTATCGAGAATCACCACCGATCCCGCCTTCGCACCGGTGCGCTTCAGCGCCGACTTCAACTCCTTATAGGCGAGGTATTGCAGACGCAGATCAATACTCAGCTGCAAGTCTTTGCCCGGACTGGCCTCACGGCCAGCATCAATCTCGCGAATGATATTGCCGTACAAATCCTTCAAAACACGCTTGCTGCCTGGCGTTCCGTTCAGCCATTCGTCATAGGCCAACTCAAGCCCTTCCTGGCCCCGATCGTCGATATCGGTAAATCCAAGCATGTGAGCAGCCACTTCACCCGCCGGATAAAAACGACGGTACTCCCGCTGCAGATAAACACCGGGCACCTTCAATGCAAGAATGGTTTTAGCGTCCTGCGGCGACAGGTGGCGACGCAGATACATGAATTGACTGTCGGCATAGCGCTGAAGCCGGCCGGCGAGTTCACCGTGCGACATATTGAGTGCACGCGCCAGCTTCGCCCAACTGTCCTTGTTTTTACCCAGTTCCTGCGGGTTGGCCCAAATGGATGCCACCGGCGTACTCACTGCCAACGGCTCGCCGTTGCGGTCGGAGATCATGCCGCGGTGGGCAGGAATAATTTCGGTACGAATAGTGCGCGCATTCCCCTGCCCTTGCAGGAAACGGTAGCCGCGATCGACATCCAGCACCTGCAATGTCAGGGCACGGGCGAGCAGCAGCGCTGCCAGTATTAGCAGCCCAGCAATGACAACACGGAATCGCCAAGGCGATACCGGCGCATTAACCTGCTTTGCCATAACCCCTTACCATATTGACTTCGCGCATATCCGGCGCTTGCATCTTTAGTTTGTCTTCGGCCAGGCTCTGCACCCGGTCGGGTGAGGCCCAGGTGCTCTGCTCTAACAGCAGCCGGCCCCACTCTTCATCCAACTGCATCGCCTCGCGACGCAGGTCTTGCAGCTCACTAAACAGCTTGCGCGACCGGTGCGAACTCTGAACCAGCGCAATGGCACTCACCAACACCATCACCAGCAACAGCGGCACCAATATGCCTCCCAATGGCGCCGGCACCTGCTCTTTACTGCGGCCGGCCACCTTGGCTTTTGAGCGCTTGGCTCGCCCATCAGCCACCTTCTGCTCCCAGCTTTTCAGCAACTCGCATCACCGCACTGCGCGCCCTCGGGTTTTCATCGATTTCCTGCTGACTCGGCTTAACCGCCTTACCGAGCAAACGCATCGAACGCCCCAGCTGTTCATCACTCACCGGCAAGTAGGATGGCACTCGCTCGCCCTGAGCCTGTTTGCGCATAAAGCGCTTTACCATGCGGTCTTCCAAGGAGTGAAAGCTAATCACTACGAGGCGCCCACCCGGGCGCAATACATCAACCACTTTGCCGAGAAAGGTCTCCAGGTCGCCCAGCTCGTTATTGATATAAATGCGAATCGCCTGGAAGGCCCGGGTAGCCGGATGCTTGTGCTTCTCCCAAGCGGGATTGGCCTCAGCCACAATTTTTGCCAACTGCAAGGTTCGGAGAATCGGCTGCTCTTGCCTTGCGTTGACAATCGCCCTGGAAATTCGCTTCGCAAAGCGCTCTTCACCATATTCTTTTAATACGCGGGCAATATCGGCCTCTTCAGCCACCGCCAGCCAGTCCGCCGCACTGAGCCCATTCTCGGTGTCCATGCGCATATCCAGCTCGCCATCGCGCAAGAAACTGAACCCGCGCTCAGCCTGATCCAACTGCGGCGACGACACGCCGAGGTCCAGCAACACACCATCAACCCCGTCACCCCAAGCCGCCTGCTCCACAAAGCGATCAAAATCGGCGAATGAGCCTCGCGCAATGGAAAAGCGGTCATCCTCCGCCGCAAGTGAATTTCCCGCCTCAATCGCCCTCGGGTCTTTGTCCACACCCAGCAACCGCCCCTGCGGCCCGAGCTGCTGAAGAATCAAGCGACTGTGCCCGCCACGACCAAAGGTCCCGTCAACATAGCGCCCTTGCTCATCGCCAATCAGGGCGGCAACGGCTTCATCCCGCAGTACCGTCAGATGCTTATCCAAAGCGCCCCCTACAGTGACAGTGACAGCACTTCATCCGGCATCGACACATCGTCGTCACCGGTTTCAAGCTCGTCGTACCAGCCCGCCTCGCTCCACAGCTCAAGTTTTTTACCCTGGCCGATCAACATCAGCTTCTTCTCAAGCCCTGCGTAGTCACGCAGCGTTTGTGGCAACAGCACCCGGCCATTGCCATCAAGCTCAAGCGGCGTGGCATAACCCAACAACAATCGCTGCATGCGGCGCGCCTTGCGATGGATATTGGGCAATGCCTCAATTTTCGGCTGTAGATCTGCCCATTGAGGCTCTGGATAGACCAGCAGGCAGCGCTCCTCAGTGTGCGCAGTAACAACCAGTCGCCCATCACAAATAGACGCAAGGGTATCCCGCACCTTGGCCGGAATGGCCATGCGCCCCTTTGCATCCATCGTGATTGCGTAGCTGCCTATAAACACGCTATGCCACCTAAAGCCCTGTTAATTCCACTCTTGCACCACTGAGACCCACAAATATCCACTTTTCTCCACTACGCGACACTATATGAACTGCTCAGTCACACTGTCAAGAAAGCGATGCAGGAAATAGCAGGGATTTTTCAGAAACTGGAGGGCATCGTGCAGCGAAATTCGCAGAAAAAGAAAATCACAAAGCATCAATAGCAAGGCAAAACAAAAGAATAGAACGACAACTTAAAGTAAAACCTTAAGTTTAGCGGAATCACTTAAACACGGAGGGAATAAAATGAGAAAAATGAGTCGGCCTATAAGCCGGGTTCTGTCGAGGACGACCATTCATCTGGGACCTGCGTCACCGCAGGCCTCAAGCAGCCTACCCGAATCCACTGCGGGTCACAGCATCGGATTCCTATTTGGCCTTGCTCCAAGCGGGGTTTACCATGCCGCAAGCTGTTACCAGTTGCGCGGTGCGCTCTTACCGCACCATTTCAACCTTACCGGCAGCAGAGCTGCTTAGGCGGTATATTTTCTGTTGCACTTTCCGTAGGCTCTCGCCCCCCAGGCGTTACCTGGCGCTTTACCCTATGGAGCCCGGACTTTCCTCCCTTCCTTGCGGAAAAGCGGTCGCCCAGCCGACTCACCTGTAAGAATAACCAGTGGTTGAACGAACCACAAGCCCCTCTCACTATTTTTTCAGCGGCACATCTAAACCGTACTGGTAAAGGCGATTCTTTTTAACACCCGTTAGCTTGGCCGCCAAACTCGCTGCCTGTTTTAGCGGCAGCTCTTCGCGCAATGTGTCGAAGATATATATGGCCTCCGCCGGTAATTCATCGTCGACCGCGCGGTACCCCGCGACCAGCAACACGCACTCTCCCCGTTGCTGATTGCGATCCGCCGCTATCCAATCTACAAGCTCCCCCGCAGGCAGACGGACCACCGTTTCATAGAGCTTGGTCAGTTCACGCGCCAATACAACCACGCGCTCTCCACCCATACATTCGGCGATATCGGCCACGCTATCGAGCAAACGGTGCGGCGCCTCATAGAAAATCATCGTTCGCGGCTCTCGCGCCAGTGTCAGCAGCTGCTTCTGGCGCGCCTGCACTTTCGACGGCAGGAAACCTTCGAAAACAAAACGATCCGAAGGCAAACCCGCTACCGACAGGGCCGCAATAACGGCGCTCGGCCCCGGAATCGGTGACACCCGAAAGCCTTCACTTAAGGCGGCATCGACCAAACGATAGCCGGGATCAGAAATCAATGGCGTGCCAGCATCGGAAATCAAAGCCACGCTGCCACCATCGCGCAACACCTGTAGCAGGCGCTGCGTATCTCTCTCTCCGCTATGATCATGGTAGGCACGCATGGGCGTCGTGATTTGGAAATGCGCCAATAGCGGGGCGCTGCGGCGAGTATCTTCAGCCGCAATCGTGTCTACTGTTTGTAGGACTTCCAGCCCTCGGGGTACCATATCGGCCAGATTCCCCAACGGCGTCGCTACAATGAACAATGTGGGGACAGGGTCCACCTGAAATCCCTCCGTGTATTCGGCCCGCGAAGACTAACAACGGCATAATGATGAAGACAAGATTTTTCGTACTCGCGCTGATCAGCGCATTGCTGGCCGCCTGCTCCTCCACGCCGGAGACACCCGCGCCTTCTGGTAGCGACACGCTGCACAGCTATGAGATTAATCGGCCCAGCCCGGCGGGCAAACCCGGCGACCGACGCGACTCCGGCTTTAATCCTGCAACAGCTGACTCGGGTGCCGTGGAGCAGTGGTTGATCGACGCGCAAACTGCCTCGCCCGAGGAGGCTGCCGAGCTGCAATTACGCGCGGCAGAGGTGTTGCTGCGTGATGGCGAAATAGGTCGAGCCGACGACATTGTCAGCGAACTGATCGCTCCGGAGCTGACCGCAAATCAAGCACTGCGTCTCGCGATCGTCCGTGCGCGCGTTCACCGCGCTCACGCTGAGTTCGCCGAAGCGCTTCAGCAATTGTCCGACCCACTGGTTGAACAGGCGATGCTGGAAGCACCACTGCGCCGCCAGCTGCAATTCAGTCAATTGCGCGCCTCTCTCTTCGCGATTGAGGGCGACCACCTCGCGGCTGTCAGAGAGTGGATTTTTATCGACCCGCTGTTGACTCGCTCCCAGCAGGAGCACAATCGAAAAGCGATCTGGCAATCGCTGATGCAGATTCCGACATCGACGCTGCTGGAAAATCTGACCAGCGCCAGCAACCGAGACTATCTGGGGTGGCTTGAGTTGGCATCCATTGCCAAGGACAACCAGGGTAATATCGAAGCCCAGATTCGCCAACGAGACGCCTGGCTCGCACGCTGGCCGGAACACCCGGCCAATCAAGGAAAGCTTCCCGGCGGTCTCGATCAACTCGACACGCTGATGGTCGAGCAACCCAAGAAGATTGCGCTGCTCTTACCCGTGACCGGGCGCTACGCGCCTTTTGGCAAAGCCATCCGTGACGGCTTTATTGCGGCCTATGAAGATGCCCGGCGCCGAAATGCCACTGTCCCTGAAATGCTGTTCTACGATAGCGAAACGTCCGACATCAACCAACTGATTCAGCAACTGAGCGGCGACGGCGCCGAAATGGTGATTGGCCCCCTGCGCAAAGAAAAGCTTAGCGAACTGATAAGCCGCCACCAGGCGATGATGCCACTGCCCACACTGGCGCTTAACCGCATAGATGGCGAGCAATTCCCGGGAGGCCTGTACCAGTTTGGCCTCAACCCCGAAGATGAAGCGCAGCAAGTTGCTGAAATTGCGCGCGGCAAGGGCCTGCAACGGGCGCTGATCATTACCCCCGAGGGCAGCTGGGGCAGCAATGTCGCGCATGCGTTTGCCGAGCGCTGGCAAAGTCTGGGCGGAGAAATTATTGCCAGCACCAGCTTTGATGCCAGCGCCAACAACTACTCCAAACAAATCAAGCGCGTTCTCCAAATAGACAAAAGTGAAAGCCGGCACCGGGAATTACAGCGCATAATCGGCATGCACCCGCACTTCGAACCGCACCGTCGCAGCGATGTAGACATGGTATTCCTCGTCGCCAGACCCAATGAGGGACGCGCCGTTAAGCCGCTCCTAGCCTATCACTATGCCGGCGACTTGCCCGTATACGCCACTTCTCATGTTTATCAGGGGAATACAGACCGATCGCGCGACCAAGATATTAACGGCATTCATTTTATCGATATCCCCTGGGTACTCAGCGAAGAGAATTCGATCCGCAAGCAAGTCAATGAAAATCTACCCAACAGCGGCACCTATCAGCGCATGTATGCCCTGGGCGTGGACAGCTTCCGGCTGCATATGCGCATTAATCAGCTGCAGAGCGACGGCCAAGTTTTCGGAGAAACCGGTGCACTCACACTGAATGAGCTGGGGCAGATCGAGCGCACCCTCAGCCTTGCAAAAATCCTCCGGGGCGTTGCCGTGATGGATGCCCCCAGCACACCGGCTCAGGCCGAAGACTGAGTGCTAGACCTTAGCAAAAAGAAGGGGGATGCCGCTGAACAGGCGGCCGCCCGCTTCCTTAAAAAGCAAGGGCTCACACTCATTGAGCACAACTACCGCTGCCGCTTTGGCGAAATAGACCTGATTGCTCGCGATGGCCCCATGCTCGTATTTGTTGAAGTTCGCTGTCGGCAAAGCAAGCGCTTCGGCAGTGCGGCCGAATCGGTAAACTGGCGCAAGCAACAGCGCCTGATTGCCGCCGCCTCTCACTATCTGGCTACCGTTCAGGGCGCCGAACTTCGCTGCCGTTTCGATGTCATTGAAGCATCGGCGTGTAATGGTGGCTTTGACATAAACTGGCTGCAGAACGCCTTTCAGTAACAGGATGCCATTCGTGGACCATACCGAGCAGGTTATTGACCTCTTTCACCGTCATATCGAAAGCTGCATGTACACCATGGAGTCATTGGGAGACGGTATTGCACTGGCTAGCCAGCACATCGTTAACGCCATGCTTCAGGAGCGTAAAATTATGTGCTGCGGTGAAGGCAGTAACGGTCTCATCGCACAGCACCTGGTGACAAACCTGTTAAACCAATATCAGCACGAGCGCCCTGCCCTGCCGGCGATGGCATTGACAGCAGATACCGCAAGCGCAACCGCTATTGCCGCCCAATCGGGATACAATGATATTTTCGCCAACCAAATTCGCGCACTGGGCCAGCAAGGTGACTGCCTGTTTATCTGCTATCAGGCAAGCAGCGCCAACACCCTGCGCTGTATTCAGGCCGCCCATGAGCGCGATATGCGAGTGATCAGCATGTGTGGCGCCCAAGGCGGCGATGCCAGAGCGTTGCTGCACAGCGATGATATTGAGCTGGCGTTCCCGGTAGAGGACCGCGCTCGCCTGACGGAAATGCAGCTTGTCGCCGTACACGCTATTTGCGAACTCATTGACAGCCAACTTTTTGGAACCCATTAACCATGTATGTACTGACCCGGCTTCTGACCTGTGTATCTCTTTGCATCGGCCTGTCTGCCTGCACACAAATCCTCAGCGCAACTCATGAAGGCCCGATAGAGGACGACCCCGGCAGCCGCAGCCTTGGCAGTTACATCGACGACCAAATCATTGAAACCAAGGTATCCGTCAACATCCGCAAAGCCAATGACGCTTTCTCCCAAGCCAGTATCGACGTCAACAGCCACAACGGCATTGTTCTGCTTACAGGCCAGGTACCCAACGAAGAACTCAAACGCGTAGCTGCCGCAGTCGCCGACCAGGTAAAGAAAGTACGCAAGGTTCACAACGAACTGGTGATCGGAGAGCCCATTCATCTGATGGCCCGCACCAGTGACAGCTGGCTGGCCACAAAGGTAAAAAGTCGCCTCTCTCTCAATGACGAGCTCGATGCATCACGCATCAAAGTCATCACCGAGAACGGCGCCGTCTACCTGATGGGATTAGTATCAAAGAATGAGTCCGACATAGCAGCAAAAGTCGCCAGCGAAACCACCGGGGTCCAAAAAGTCATACGCGTCTTTGAGTATTACTGAGGAGCGAACTATCGCTTACTTAACGACTTTCAGTGACGGCCTGCCAGACTTTGGCGTCTTCGAGCTAGGCGACGTGCTATCGTCATCTGGGCTTGATGGCGAAGGAGGAGGAACCGGGTCGTCGGAGTCGAACAGCATGCCCTGCCCGTTTTCCCTGGCATAGATTCCCAGTACTGCCGACGTTGGCACGCGGACATCTTGAGCGACGCCACCGAAACGACCGCGAAATCCCAGCTCATCGTTACCTACATCCAGTCCGACAACTGCCGTGGGGGAGATATTTAGAACAATCTGCCCGTCTTGAACAAATTGCTGGGGCACCTGCACACCCTCCTGCATCGCATTGACGAGGATATACGGCGTGCAGTCATTGTCGACAACCCATTCGTAGATGGCCCGGATCATGTAGGGCCGACTGGATGTCATACTTCCCAGCATCCGAGACGTCCCTCAGGCCGCGCTGCTTTCGCTGCGCATTTCCCGTTCTTTCTGGGTCAGGCTTTCCTGAAAAGAAGGACGCTCGAAGAGGCGTGCCATATAATCCAGTAATGGCTTTGACTGGCGAGTCTGCGGCATATCGATGCCCAGCTGCTCAAGACGCCAGAGAATCGGAGCCAAGCAGCAGTCCACCAGCGTAAACTCATCGTTCATAAAGAACGGCTTTTCAGCGAAAATCGGCGCAATGGTCAGCAGGCTGTCACGCAGATCTTTACGCGCTTTGTCCTGTGATTTCTGGGGGCCGTTCTGAATCTCATCAACGAGGCGGCACCAATCGCGCTCTATGCGGTAGATGAACTGGCGGCTTTCTCCACGGGCAACCGGGTAAACCGGCAGCAGCGGTGGATGAGGGAAGCGCTCATCGAGATATTCCATCATCACCTTTGACTCATAGAGCGCAAGGTCACGATCGACCAGTGTCGGCAGACTGTTGTAGGGGTTGAGCTCAGACACTTCCTCGGGAAGGTTGTCGGGATCCACGTCAATGATATCGACGGTCACGCCTTTTTCAGCCAGCACGATGCGCACGCGGTGGCTGTAGTGACTGGACGCATCCGAAAAGAAAGTCATAGTAGAACGCTTGGCGACAACGGCCATTGAACTCACCTCAAACTGTATACCGTAATGACAACAAACGGGCAGACTTCATCTGAAGCTGCCCGTCAGCAAAGACCCGCTTGTCGAGTCTGTTTTAGTGCACGTCTTTCCAGTACTCGCGGTTAAGCAGGTACGCGAAGACGAAAAACAGCGCAATAAAGGCCAACACATAAATACCAATGCGCTGACGCTTGGCTTGCACCGGCTCACCCATGTATTCCAGGAAGTTTACGAGGTCGTAGATCACCTTATCGTACTCTTCCGGGCTAAGGCGACCTTCGGTCGCGTAAGTGAAGCTACCGCAAGGGTTCAGGGCGTCGCCATTCTCGTCGAACAACACGTCCTCACCGGTCAGCGGATCGCGCAGTATACCACCATTTTCAGCGTGAACCGGACCGGGCGCGCACTCGGGCATACCCTGCAGCTCGGCCAATACATGTGGCATACCGACGTCTTTAAAGACCTTGTTATTCACACCGTAGGGACGAGACGGATCGGCGTAAAAGTGGCGCAGGTAGGTGTACAACCACTCGGGGTTACGCGCACGCGCCACCAACGTCAGGTCCGGCGGCGCAGCGCCGAACCACTTCTTCGCCTCATCCTTGGGCATGGAGTTGGTCATCAACGCCCCAATCTTCGCCGACTTGTCGAACTTAAGGTACTGCTCGAACAGGTCCTCAGGAATATTCAGATCGGTTGCAACACGCTGATACCGACCGTATTCCAGTGTATGGCAGCCCATACAATAGTTCATAAAGGTCTGCGCACCGCCCTGCAGAGAGGCTTGGTCAGTCACATCCGTTTCGATTGAATCGCAAGCCATAGTGCCGCAATCGTAAGCGGACTCAGCGCCGACCGCCTTCAGCGGAAGAATCGTCAGCAATGCCACAATCAGCAGCACACCCATGCTCTTCCAGAAGCCCATACCACCGTCTGTAACACGGGTCGGCTCTTGCTTGGTCGCTTCCCATTTAGTCCAGAAAGGCATCAGCAGGAAGAAAGCAAAGTACAACACGGAGCAGATACGTGCCAGCAGAGTACGACCTTCAGTCGGTGCTTTCACACCCAGCACCCCCAAGATCAGGAAGGATGCGACAAAGATCACCAGTGCGATTTTGCTGATACGCCCTTTATAGCGAATCGACTTCACGGGGCTGCGGTCCAGCCAAGGCAACAGGAACAGAATAGCGACTGACGCGCCGAAGGCGATGAAGCCCCACAGCTTATCCGGCACCGCACGCAATACCGAGTAGAACGGGGTGAAGTACCAAACCGGCGCGATATGATCGGGCGTTTTCAGGCCATTCGCCAGTTCGAAGTTCGCGTATTCCAAGAAGAAACCGCCCATCTCCGGCATGAAGAAGATGATGCTGCAGAATACAAACAGGAAGACCGCAATCGCCGTCAGATCGTGCACGGTGTAGTACGGATGGAACGCCACGCCGTCGAGCGGGATACCATTTTCGTCTTTGTTCTTCTTGATCTCAACGCCATCGGGGTTATTTGAACCCACTTCATGCAGTGCCAGAATGTGCAGCAGAACAAGCGCCAACAGGATGATTGGCAGCGCTACAACGTGCAGAGCAAAGAAGCGGTTCAAGGTAATACCGGAGATCAGGTAGTCACCGCGAATCCACTGAACAATATCTTCACCGACAACCGGGATTGCGCCAAACAACGAAATGATAACCTGCGCGCCCCAATATGACATCTGACCCCAAGGCAATACGTAGCCTACGAATGCTTCGGCCATCAGCGCGAGGAAGATAAACATCCCGAACACCCAAATCAGCTCACGCGGCTTTTTGTATGAGCCGTAAAGCAGGGCGCGGAACATGTGCAGGTACACCACCACAAAGAATGCGGAAGCACCGGTGGAATGCATATAGCGGATGATCCAGCCATATTCCACGTCGCGCATGATGTATTCAACAGAACGGAAAGCTTCTTCTGCGCTGGGGGTGTAGCTCATGGTCAGCCACACACCTGTCAGCAGCTGGTTAACCAGCACCACCAGTGACAGCACACCAAAGAAATACCAGAAATTAAAGTTCTTCGGCGCATAGTATTTACCCATGTGGGTGTCCCATGCGCGCATAATCGGCAGGCGGGCATCAACCCAATCGCGCAGACCAATCAACATCTTCATTACGCAGCCCCCTGATCAACACCAACAACAAGAACATTGTCACCTTCATAAGAGTACGGAGGTACGACAAGATTGGTTGACGCGGGAGAGCCGTTGTAAACGCGACCGGACAGGTCAAAACGCGACCCGTGACATGGGCAGAAGAAACCACCCACCCAAGCGTCACCACCCAAATCAGGCACACCCACTTCAGGGCGGTGCTTGGGCGCACAACCCAAATGGGTACAAAGGCCGACTAACACCAGAATCTCCGGGCGAATCGCTCGCGCAACCCCTTCGATGTACTCAGGCTGATCTGCACTGGCGGAGGTAGGGTCTTTCAGATGTGACTCAACGGTCGGCAGCTCGTCAATCTGCTTTTGCGTACGACGCAACACGTAAACGGGCTTGCCTCGCCACTCAACCACGACCATCTGGCCGGGCTCTAGCTTACTGATATCCGCTTTTACCGGTGCACCAGCCGCCTTGGCCTTCGCACTGGGATTCCAAGAACCGACGAAGGGTGTTGCCACCCCAACCACGCCGGCGGCACCAACCACAGAGGTCGCCGCTGTCAGAAAGCGCCGACGCCCGGTGTTTACGCCGTCATTACTCATGACGTTTCCCCCATAACATATGAATAATCAGACTGGATGGGCCCCGAGGAGGAACCCCAGCTAATCTCAAATGGGCCAAATAGTAATGGAACTTGACCCTTACTGCCAATAAATTCCAGGCAACTCCCTGCCTCTCCAGCAGGGCAAAACGGACAAAAAAAAACGCCCCACAGATTGCTGTTGGGCGTTTTCCGATAGCCGCCAGTAGCGTCCCCGGTCTGAAAGACCGTAACGGTTAACGCTTGGAGAACTGAGGTCTTCTACGCGCCTTGCGCAGACCAACTTTCTTACGCTCAACCTCACGGGCATCACGGGTTACGTAGCCAGCCTTACGCAGATCACCACGCAGTGCCTCGTCGTACTGCATCAGTGCGCGAGTGATACCGTGGCGAATCGCACCAGCCTGACCAAAGCTGCCGCCACCGTTGACGTTCACTTTGATATCAAACTTCTCAGCCATATCCACCAGCTCCAGAGGCTGACGAACAATCATGCGGGCTACTTCACGACCGAAGTATTGATCCAGCTCGCGATCATTAACGAGGATCTTGCCGCTGCCGGGCGTCAAAAAGACGCGGGCTGAAGAAGTTTTACGGCGACCAGTGCCGTAGTATTGAGTGGCTGACATAGTACGCTTCCGTTAGATATTCAGTTCGATGGGCTGCTGAGCGGTGTGCGGGTGCTCTGCGCCAGCATAAACTTTGAGTTTTTTGAACATGGCCCGACCCAGCGGGTTTTTGGGCAGCATGCCTTTTACAGCACTCTGGATAACACGCTCGGGCGCCTTGTCGATCAGCTTTTCAAAGCTCATTGACTTCAGACCACCGGGGTAACCAGTGTGATGGTGATACATTTTGTCTGTTGTTTTCTTGCCAGTAACGCGAATCTTCTCCGCGTTTACAACAACAATGTAGTCGCCGGTATCGACATGAGGCGTGTACTCAGGCTTGTGCTTGCCGCGCAGGCGGTGCGCAATCTCACTGGCCAGACGACCCAATGTTTTGTCGGCGGCGTCAACCACGAACCAGTCGCGAGTGACATCGTTGGGTTTTGCACTAAAGGTTTTCATGAATCTCGCCTATGGGGACCGTACCGAACAAAGAGCGCGAATACTACATAAGCGCCAAACGATTTTCAAGCGAAAAACGCAGCTTTCTTGAATGGCGTTTTGGCGCCAACGTCACCCTACGGGCGGTGCTCTCGGGCCAGGTATTCCTGCGACTGCATTTCCAGCAGGCGGCTTTGGGTACGTTCAAATTCAAAGTCTAATCTGCCACCGGCATAAAGTGCCTCCAGTGGCGCGGCCGCAGACAATACCAGTTTTACATTGCGGTCGTAAAACTCATCGACCAAATTAATGAAGCGTCGGGCCTGATCATCGCGCCCCGCTCCGAGTACCGGCACATTACTAACCAGCACAGCATGGAAGATTTTGGCCAGCTCAATGTAGTCGTACTGGCTGCGCGGGCCGTCACAGAGCTCGTCGAACTCGAACCAGGCAACATCGTCGGCAATTTGACGCGCCAGGATATTGCGCCCCTCAATTTCCAGCAACTGGTCCGATAACGGAATCTCCGGCGCCAATCGATCAAAGCTTTCCTGAAGGCTGGCCTCAGCTTCCGCGCCGAGCGGCGAATGGTAGAGCTCAGCTTGCTCCAGTGCACGAAGGCGGTAATCGACCCCTCCATCAACATTGATCACGTCGACATTCTGCTTGATTAACGCAATGGCTGGCAGGAAACGCGCGCGCTGCAGACCGTCCTTATACAGCTGGTCAGGCACAATATTCGACGTCGCCACGAGCACCACCCCGCGTTCAAACAGACGATCAAACAGGCCAGCCAGAATCATCGCATCAGTAATATCGGAGACAAAGAACTCATCAAAACAGATGACCCGCGCCTCGTCAGCAATGCGATCGGCGACTGAAATCAGCGGATTTTTTTCTCCCGCCAGGCTTTTCAGCTCGCGATGCACCCGCTGCATGAAGCGATGAAAATGAGCCCGCAGCTTGTCTTCAAATGGCAAGGTGTCAAAGAACGTATCCATCAGGTAGGTTTTGCCGCGCCCGACACCTCCCCAGAAATACAGCCCCTTTGTCGGCGCCACTTCCGGAGATTTCACAAAACGCCCCAGCAACCCACGCAATCCTCCTGCCGACCGTTGCGGCGGGGGCGCAGCCACCAAATCCTCATAGAGCCTTTGCAGGCAATCAACGGCCTGGGCTTGAGCGGCATCATGGGCAAACGCAGGCGACTCCAGATCGCGACGATAGCGCTCAATAGGGGATGACATGGGCGGCTCCTTTGAGAAAACGCGGCAACTTTACCCAGCGATGTAGCAATTGGCAATTTTTCGCGCCCTGCTGCTGCCCCGCGCCGGATGCCCGAGTATACTAGAGAGAAACGCGACGGAAAGTCGCTGACAGGAGGACACGCGTGGAAGAAACAATGAGCACTTTGGTATTCGTAGGCATTGGCTGCCTGCTGGCAGGCGCTGCCATCGGCTATTTCCTGGCCAACAAAAAACCGGAACAACAGAGCCGCGCTGCACTAGAGAAGCAATTCACCGACATGCAGCAACAGCAGCAGGAATATCAGCAGCAGGTGAGCAGCCACTTTGACCGCACTGCAGAACTACTGAACGACTTGGCAGAAAGCTACCGCAGCGTTCACAACCATATTGCCGAAGGTGCCAGCTCTCTGCACAGCACGGGCATCAGTCCGCTACAGGCTATTCCAGAAGGCCGCCCCGTGCTGGAAGGCAACCCCAATTCGGGTAAGCCCTCTCAGCAACCACTGGACTACGCCCCCCGCCAGCCGGGCTCAAAGGGCGCACTTCACGAAGAATTTGGTCTGGAAAAAGGCCGCTCAGAGAAAGAGGAGCCCACTCCTCCGGTTCCTCCGCACGCCTAATAATCCAGACGCTTACGCTGGGTTGTCGATATCGATAAAGCGATGCTCGACGCCCAGCGCCCTAGACAGGGCCTCGCCAAGCGCCTGCACACCATAACGCTCTGTAGCGTGATGACCGGCAGCGAAGTAGTGCACGCCCTGCTCACGGGCACTGTGAATAGTGGGCTCTGACACCTCGCCACTCAGATAAGCATCCACCCCCAGCGCGGCAGCTTTATCAATATACGATTGCGCTGCACCGGTGCACCATGCGATCCGCTTGATGGGCTGCTCCCCCACGCACTCCACCAAGGGCTCACGACCGAGCACATCGACCAGTCGCTGAGCAAGCTGCTCCGGTGCCAAAGCCTCCGAAAAATGCCCGACGCTTCCTACTGAACGCGGCCCTGCATCCATACCGCCATCAACGACAATTCCCAGACGCTTGGCAAGCTGCGCGTTATTGCCCAGCGCAGGATGCGCATCCAACGGCAGATGATAGGCAATAAGGCTAATGTCGTTTTCCAGCAACGCCGCGATTCGGCGGCGCTTCATACCGCGCAAGCAGGGGTCTTCGCCCCGCCAGAAAAAGCCGTGATGTACCAAGATCGCATCAGCTCTCTGCTCAATCGCGGCATCAATCAGCGCCTGACTGGCAGTGACCCCGGATACCAGACGCCGCACCTCACCCCGCCCCTCTACCTGCAAGCCATTGGGGCAATAATCCTGAAATGCTTCAGGCTCCATCAGGCGATTCGCCTCCGCCAGCAGTGCCAGTAATGTTACCGCCACAGCAACTCCTCTCTATTGCTCATTCGGATTTTTGGTCAGTCGTGATAGGCTATCACGCCCATCGCGGCACAGAATACCCGACTCACCTGCCGCCGCCCTCAGAGAATAAGAGACGACGACGTGAAACTGCACAACCTGACATCGTTTTTCTGGCCCAGCCTGTGCGGCCTGCTGCTGGGCCTATGCATTCTCGCCTACCAGTCACAACCTACATCCACAGAGCAGGATTTTTCGCTGGCCGTTGAGCAAGCCGCCCCCGCCGTTGTCAACATATACACCACCAAAGTGGTGCAGCAGCGCCACCCACTGGCCAACGACCCTCTCTTCAAGCACTTTTTCAACCGCAACGGTCGCGTTCGCCAGCACCTGGAACGCAGCCTGGGATCTGGCGTCATCGTCGATGAGCGCGGCTATTTGCTGACGAACTTCCACGTTATCAAGGGCGCTGATGAGATACTGGTCATGCTGCAGGATGGCCGCCAGGCGCTGGCCAGCGTTATTGGCAGCGACTCCGATACCGACCTCGCGGTACTTAAAGTGGATCTCGACCACCTGACAGCGATCAAACCCGGCAACCCCGAACAGGCACGCGTTGGCAATATCGTGCTGGCTATCGGCAACCCCTACGGCTTCGGGCAAACCGTTACGCAAGGCATTGTCAGCGCCACCGGTCGCTACGGCCTTGGGCTGAGCCAATTCGAGAACTTTATCCAAACCGATGCCGCCATCAACCCCGGCAACTCCGGCGGCGCACTTATCGACCGCAACGGGCGGTTGCTAGGAATCAATACCGCCATTTACACCCAGAGCGGCGGCTCCACAGGCATCGGACTGGCAATTCCCACTGACCTGGCGATGCGCACAATGGACGATCTGATTCGCTACGGTCACCCGGTACGCGGCTGGCTCGGCATTGAAGTTCAACCGCTGGGCACCGGCACCAACGGCGTCATCATTACCGGATTAGCCAACAATGGGCCGGCCGCCGAGGCAGGACTGCGCCTGGGAGACGTACTGACCGAAATCAACGGCGAGAAAGTGGGAGATGGTCACGCGGGGATGCGCCTGATTACCGATACCCGTCCGGGCGAAACCGTCACGCTGGGACTGCTTCGCGGAGAGCAGGCCTTTACCGTCAGTACGCAGGTCGCAATGCGACCAGAACAGCAAACCAACAGTTAGCCCCGGCAGCCCTCATTTAGCGCCGAAGTGGCGATCAAAGGATGCCAGCAGGCGCTCATGCTGCTCGGCAGTGCCAACGGTAATCCGCAGATAGTTCTCGATACGCGACTGCCTGAAATGCCGGACAATCACGCCATCTTCCCGCAACGCGGCGGCCACAGCTTCCGCAGCGAGATCGCGGTGACGACAGAACAGAAAGTTAGCCGCCGAAGGCAGCGACTCGAATCCCCGCTTGTTCAGGGCCACGCGCAGGCAATCTCTTTCGTCAATGACGGCCTGGCGGCACTGCTCAAAGTACGCTTGGTCTTTGAACGCGGCCTCTGCCCCTGCCAGCGCCAAACGGTCCAGCGGATAGGAGTTAAAACTGTTCTTCACCCTCTCCAGCGCCTCAATCAACTCGGGCGACCCCAGCGCCAGGCCAACACGCAAGCCCGCCAGCGAGCGGGACTTTGACAGTGTCTGCGTGACCAGCAGATTGGGGAACTGATCGATCAGCCCCACCGCCGATTCGCCACCAAAGTCGATATAGGCCTCATCAACCACGACCACCGTTTCAGTATTCACCTCCAACAGGCGGCGAATTTCATCCAGCGGCAGCAGGCGCCCTGTCGGCGCATTCGGGTTGGGGAAAATAATACCGCCATTGATACCGCGATAATCACTCACCGCAATAGCAAAGGAATCGTCCAGCGGAATTTGCTCGTAGGGAATGCCGTACAACTGGCAATACACCGGGTAGAAGCTGTAGGTAATATCAGGAAACAACAGCGGGTGGTTGTGCTGAAACAGCGCATGGAACACATGCGCCAGCACTTCGTCGGAACCATTGCCGACAAACACCTGCTCGGCCGTCAACCCGTAATACTCCGCTATGGTCTCTCGCAGGCTATCAGCATTGGGATCAGGATACAGGCGCAGCTCATCGCCCAGCACCTGCTTCATCGCCTCAAGTGCTTTTGGTGATGGCCCAAACGGGTTCTCGTTGGTATTCAGTTTGGTAAGGTTTTGCAGCTTGGGCTGCTCACCCGGCACATACGGCTCCAGCTTTTTAACGATGGGGCTCCAGAACCTACTCATCCTCACCTCCAGCTTGCAAGCGGTATTCCGCGCTGACCGCATGCGCCGTCAGGGATTCACCACGGGCGAGCACCGAGGCGGTGCGCGCCAGCTTGGCCGCCCCCGCCGGGGAACAGTTGATGATCGACGAGCGCTTTTGAAAGTCGTATACCCCAAGCGGCGAGGAAAACCGTGCAGTGCCCGATGTTGGCAGTACGTGATTAGGGCCGGCGCAGTAATCCCCCAGCGCTTCTGGCGTGTGGCGCCCCAGAAAAATCGCCCCGGCGTGACGGATCTCCGGCAAATACTGCTCCGGGTTATCCACCGACAACTCCAGATGCTCTGGCGCAATGCGGTTAATGAGTGCAATCGCCTCGGCCATATCGGCCACCTTAATCAGCGCACCACGCGCCGCCAGGGACTGCCTGATGATGTCTTGCCGTTCCATCTGGGGCAGCAGGCGGGCAACGCTCTCCGCAACCTTGTCGAGGAATTCTGCATCGGGGCTAATAAGCAAAGACTGCGCATCTTCGTCGTGCTCGGCCTGTGAGAACAGGTCCATCGCAATCCAGTCGGGATCGGTCTTTCCGTCACAAACCACCAGAATTTCGGACGGGCCGGCAATCATGTCGAGACCGACGCTGCCGAACACCTGGCGCTTGGCAGTAGCCACATAGATATTGCCGGGACCGACAATCTTATCGACACGAGGAATCGTTTCCGTGCCAAAGGCCAGCGCCGCGATAGCCTGAGCACCACCGACCGCAAACAAGCGATCCACCCCGGCAATGGCCGCCGCGGCCAGCACCATGTCGTTCACATAGCCGTTGGGCGTGGGCGACACGGCGATCAACTCACCCACTCCGGCCACCTTGGCAGGAACAGCATTCATCAACACCGACGACGGATAGGTCGCCTTGCCGCCTGGCACATACAGTCCCACTCGGTCCATACCGCGAATCTGCTGACCCAATACCGTGCCGTCGTCTTCCTGGTACTGCCAGGACGCTTGCTGCTGGCGCTCGTGATAACGGCGGATACGATCGGCCGCCTCTTCTAACGCCTGCCGCTGAGCCGAATCAATACGTGTCAGCGCGGCCTGCAGCTGCTCGGCACTGAACTCCAGCTCACTGACATTACTGGCTTCTACTGCGTCAAAACGGCGCGTGTACTCAAGTACCGCCGCATCACCACGCTGACGAATATCGGCCAGCACGGCTGCGACAGTAGAGGCGACGGCCTCATCTGACACCGAATCCCAAGCCAGCAGCGCATCGAGGGTTTCACCAAAGTCGGCGTCACCGGCATTCAAGCGGCGCAACTGCAAATCACTCATCTCATGCCTCCACGGCGCGGGCCTCTACGGCCGCCGACAAGTCACTGATAATTTTTTGAATCGTCTGGTGTTTACGCTTCATTGCTGCCCGGTTGACCACCAGACGAGAACTGACGGGAGAGATCAGTTCACGGGGCTCCATGCCATTGGCCCGCAGCGTATTGCCGGTATCTACGATATCGACAATCAAATCCGCCAGATCCATCAACGGCGCCAATTCCATTGCGCCGTAGAGTTTGATCAGCTCAACCTGAATCCCCTGCTCGGCAAAATGGCGACGAGCTACATTCACAAACTTGGTGGCAACCCGCACGCGCCCAACAGGCAACGCCTCGCCAACGCGCCCCGCCGTCATCAACTTACAGCGGGCAATATTCAGGTCCAGAGGCTCATACATATCGTCTGCGCCGAGCTCCAGCAACATATCCTTACCGGCAATTCCGAGATCAGCCGAGCCCAGCTTGACGTAGGTCGGCACATCGGTGCCGCGAATCACAATTAGCTGGATATGGGAATGGTTGGTGGCGAAGATCAACTTGCGGCTGCTGGAAATATCTTCCAGCGGCTCGATACCGGCCTCCGCCAGCAGGGGCAGAGTTTCCTTTAGGATACGCCCCTTGGTAAGGGCGATGGTAATGGGCTGATCCACGCTACAACTCCTGAGCTAAACGGCCCGACCACAGCAAATCACTGCAGCCCGGCATCTCACTTGCCGCTGATTCGACGGATATCAGCGCCCAGTGACAGAAACTTCTCTTCAATACATTCGTAACCACGGTCGATATGATAAATACGATCAATGACCGTTTCACCATCGGCAACCAACCCGGCAATCACCAGACTGGCCGACGCGCGGAGATCGCTGGCCATGACCGGAGCGGCCTTCAGGCGCTCGGCGCCGGTGATCAGCGCTGTGTTGCCATCTACGCGGATCTTGGCCCCCATCCGATTCATCTCATGGGTTTGCAGCAGACGGTTTTCAAAAATCGTCTCACTGACTTGAGCAACACCGTCAGCCACCGCATTCATAGCGGTAAACTGCGCCTGCATGTCGGTGGGAAAGCCGGGGTAAGGCATGGTTTTAAAACTGACTGATTTCGGGCGCTGACCTTTCATATCCAGCGTAATCCAGTCATCACCCTGTTCAATATCCGCGCCCGCCTCTTCCAGCTTGACCAACACCGCTTCAAGCGTATTCGGGTCGATATCGCGCAACTTGATCTTACCGCGCGTGGCCGCGGCAGCGACCAGATAAGTGCCCGCCTCAATGCGATCCGGCATCACCGAGTAATCGCAGCCGCCCAGTGATTCAACGCCTTCAACAACAATTGTCGCCGAACCATGACCACTGATCTTCGCCCCCATAGCAATCAGGCAATTGGCCAGATCCACTATCTCGGGTTCACGGGCAGCGTTTTCCAGTACCGTGCGTCCGTCAGCAAGACAGGCGGCCATCAGCAGATTCTCTGTGCCGCCAACCGTTACCATATCAAACAGGATATGCGCGCCTTTCAGGCGGCCACCGGGGCTTCTTGCCGTGATATAGCCCTCATCGACATCAATTTCCGCACCCATTGCCTCCAGCCCACGCAGATGCTGGTCGACCGGGCGGCTACCTATGGCGCAACCACCGGGGAAGGACACCCGCGCATGACCGAAGTGCGCCAGCAGAGGCCCCAGCACCAGAATCGATGCCCTCATGGTTTTCACCAGTTCATAGGGCGCGGTGGTTTCACGGGTTGTCGCCCCGTTAATTTCAACACACAGACGCTCATCCACCAGCAGCTCGGTGCCCATACTGCGCAGCAGCGCAATCATGGTGGTAATGTCGTGAAGGTGAGGCAGGTTGCTGATGCGAACGGGCTCGCTGGACAGCAATGTCGCCGCGAGAATAGGCAGCGCGGCATTCTTCGACCCCGACACCCGAATTTCTCCGCAGAGCGGACCACCGCCGCGGATTAGCAGTTTATCCATGGATACTCCTGCGCTATCGCGCCAGGCCGATTACTCGGCTTCAGCGGGGGTGAGCGCTTTGATATTGATCGCGTGAAGGGAGCCGTCCCGGATCAGGTCGTTGACGGCAGCATAGACAAGTTGCTGGCGGCGCACCGGGCGCAGCCCTGCAAACGCTTCACTGACAACTTGTACATCGACGTGATTGCCCTCGCCCTGCACATCAAAAGTACCGTCAGCAAAGTGCTCGCTCAATCGTGCCAGAATTTGTTCTGTCTGCATGCCTGCAAGATTCCGTCATTCAAAAAAACAGGCCGCGAATTGTACGCAATTGCGGCGCCCTTGGCGAGAAAAGGGCGCCGATTGATCACTTCTCGCCAGCGTCTCCAACGGCTTGTTCCATCACTTCCTTGGGCGCTACCGTCCAGTTATCGATCACTTTCTCGATATCGCCATCGTAAGTTGCCACCGCCGTGCGGAACTGGTTCTGGTAAATGCGACCCAGGTTCAGCCCCTCGATGATCACATTGCGCAGCTTCCAGTCGCCCTGTGCGTCACGACGCAAGGTATAGATGACCTCGTAAGGCTTGGCGCGCTCACCGTAAATATGCTGACGTACCCCAACACTGCCCGACAGGTCCGCGTCTTCAGCCAGCGGCAGCACTTCAATCTTATTGCCATTGAAGCCCAGCAGACCCTTCGCATAGGTATTGATCAGGCCGTCTTTGAAGTTTTGGGTAAAACGCAGCACATGGTCGCGAAACTGAGCCTTGTCCTCTTCGCTGGTCAGGCTCTGATAGTAGGCGCGACTACCGTACTTCCCCATCACACCGCGGGCAAAACTCTGAAAGTCCACCACCTGATCCATGATACGACGCACTTCGTTATTGAAGCGGTCGGGATCCTGATCGACATAACCCCGAGCCTCCTCAATCACTTTCATTAGCTCCTGCGTGGTGTTTGCAACCACCTCATGGGGCCCCACTGCCGAGTCATCGGTTTTGGCAAGCGCCAAACCGGCGAACAGCGTCGCCGTCAGCATTACCAGAATTTTCTTCATCATTGTCTACTCTCCGTTTTCCGCACCCCAGCCACTGCCTGCCATCAGCCCGCGGTGGTGTATTACACAGTTTCTCCGACCGCAGTTTACGTAAATCACTCCCTGCGGGGAGACGCAGTAAACCTGTTAATTTGTCACATTGGAAATTATCATAACCAAAATGAGCGCCAGCTTAATGGCTCGCCCGGAACAATAAGGCCAAAACTCCCGCAATGACATCTTCATATATCGAGACTGCCAAGCGCGTCATCAGCATGGAACGCGACGCCGTAGACGCACTGCTTGCCCGCACCGATGACAGCTTTGATCGCGCTTGCGAGCTGTTACTCAACTGCCAGGGCAGAGTGGTCGTCACTGGCATGGGAAAATCCGGCCATATCGGCAGCAAACTCGCCGCAACGCTGGCCAGCACGGGAACACCGGCATTTTTTGTTCACCCCGGAGAAGCGAGCCACGGCGACATGGGCATGATACGCCCCGGCGATGTGGTCATCGCACTCTCCAACTCGGGCACCACCGCTGAGCTGGTTACCCTCATTCCTCTGTTGAAGCTCCTGGCGGTCCCGGTACTGGCCATGACCGGGCGTCCGCAATCAGAGCTGGCGCAAGCCGCCGATGTCCACCTGGATGTCGGGGTGGAACAGGAGGCCTGTCCACTGAATCTGGCGCCGACTTCCAGCACCACCGTCACGCTGGTCATGGGCGACGCACTCGCCATTGCCCTGCTGGAGGCCCGCGGCTTCACTGCTGATGACTTTGCCTTTTCCCACCCCGGCGGCGCGCTGGGCAGAAGACTGCTGCTGAAAATCGACAGCATTATGCATACCGGCGACGAAATTCCCAAAGTGAATAGCGGTGCCGCCCTGAGCGAAGCGTTACTGGAAATGAGCAGCAAAGCGCTGGGCATGACAACCGTCCTGAACAGCGACGGCACGCTTGCTGGCATCTTTACCGACGGCGACCTGCGCCGCGCCATTGACCGCGGCATTGACATCCGCGACGCAAAAATTGACGACGTGATGACCCGCAACTGCCGCAGTATTCAGCCCGGCATGCTGGCCGCCGAAGCGCTGCGCATTATGGAAGACAATAAGATCACGGTACTGGTCGCGCTGGATGACAAGCAGCAGCCCATTGGCGTAATCCACACCCACGACCTGCTCAAGGCAGGCGTCGCGTAAAGGGAAAACCATGCAAAGCGTCATAGAAAAAGCTCGCAATGTCCGCCTACTGGCCATGGATGTTGACGGCGTACTGACCGACGGCAGCCTGTTGTTTGGCAACAGTGGCGAGGAAATGAAAGCGTTCAGCATTCTCGACGGCCTCGGCATCAAGCTGCTCCGCGACGCCGGCATTCGCCCGGCTATCATCACCGGCCGCACCTCTGAGCTGCTGCTGCGACGTGCCCGCGAGCTGAGCATCGAGCTGATCTATCAGGGGCGTGAAGATAAAGGCACGGCCCTCGAAGAACTGCGCAGCGATCTGGGCCTGCGCTACGAGGAAATCGCCTACGTCGGCGACGACCTGCCCGACCTCGCCGCCATCCGCGCCGCCGGCCTGGGCATCACCGTGGCCAATGGCCACCACTTCGTCGCCCGTCATGCTGACTGGCAAACCCGCGCGGCTGGTGGCTCAGGGGCTGTCAGAGAAATCGCCGAACTGATTTTGATGGCTCAAGGCAAGTTAAATGACGCTCTGGAGCAATACTTGTAATCATGGCTTCGCGTAGCTTTCGCATCAATATCGCCTCGGTACTTTCGGTGCTGGCGGCCATCGCAGGTACCGTGATTTACCTGACGCAGTTCAGCGAAAGCGGCAAACTGAGCCTGATCGATAATTTTGACGCCATCCCGGATGTGGACTCCCACCTGCAGGGGATAGAGGGTCTGAAATACAGCGCGGACGGCAATATTGCCTACCGTTGGCAGGCGGAAAGCGCTGATCGAATGATATCCAGCGGCGATATTCGCCTTCAGCAACCCTTTTACGTTGGCGACATCGGACAGCAACGCCCCTGGACTGCAAACGCCGCATCCGGCACGCTGTCGCAAAATGGCCAATCCCTTGAGTTGCGCCACGACGTGCTGGTAAAAGACCTGATTCGTGAAGCCGAGATCAGTACCCAACAATTGACTATTGACCTGGAACACAGCACCGTCGCGACAGCTCAGCCGCTCGACCTTAAACTGCCCAATGGCACAACGACTTCGGTGGGCATGCGCGCTGACCTCAAACAGGAACGCGTCGAGCTCCTTTCACAGGTAAAGGGACACTATGAACCTCAGCAGTAAACTCCAGCTACTGTGCCTGCTGGCCATGCCACTGACGGTCAGCGCATTACCCAACGACCGCAGCCAGCCGATCAACCTCAGCTCGGACAAGGCCACCTACGAGAACAACCAGGGCATTTATACCGGCAACGTGAACATGTCTCAGGGAAGCCTGAAAATCCGCGCAGACAAGCTGATTATTGTCGAGGACGACCGCAAGGTGCAGAAAGTCATCGCCCATGGCAGCCCGGCGTATTTTGAACAGCAGCCCCGGGCTGAAGAAGGGGTAGTCTCCGCGAGCGCCAGACTGATCGAATACAGCCTGAGCGATGAGGAAATTCTGCTGCAGAAAGACGCCACCATTCGCCATCAGGGTTCAAAAATCAGTGGTGACCGCATTGTGTACAGCGGGCGCAAGCAACTGGTGGTCGCCGATGGCGGCAGCCGAAGCCTCGATGGCCGCGTGCAGATGACACTGCAGCCCCAACAACCCGGCACGGAACCCCCCGAGACTGAACCGGCGCCAGAACCCGACACCGAGAGCACGCCCTGATGCCCGTACTAAAAGCCAGCCATCTCGCCAAAGCCTATAAAGGGCGAGAGGTGATCAAGGATGTGTCACTGAGCATCAACAGCGGCGAAATAGTCGGCCTGCTGGGCCCCAACGGCGCGGGCAAAACCACGTGTTTCTACATGATTGTCGGCATCGTCAACGCCGACAGGGGCCGCATAGAGCTGGATGGCAAAGATCTGACATCGCTGTCAATTCAAGGCCGAGCCCGCCACGGTGTTGGCTACCTGCCCCAGGAAGCGTCGATCTTTCGCAAACTCAGCGTCGCCGACAACATCATGGCGATTCTGGAAACCCGCAGCGACCTCAACCGTCGCCAGCGAAAAGAAAAGCTCGACGCCCTGCTGCAGGAATTCCACATTACCCACATCCGTAAATCGCCCGGCATGGCGCTGTCCGGCGGCGAGCGCCGACGCGTCGAAATCGCTCGCGCGCTGGCGACAGAGCCGAGTTTTATTTTGCTCGACGAGCCCTTTGCCGGCGTCGACCCCATCTCGGTTAACGACATACAGCACATTATTCGACACCTTCAGGCCCGCGGAATCGGCGTGTTAATCACCGATCACAATGTACGAGAAACCCTCGATATCTGCGAAAAAGCCTACATCGTCGGCGAAGGTCGTATTGTTGCCGAAGGCAACGCCGAATCCGTACTCAACAACCAGGTCGTCAGGGATATTTATCTTGGCGATAAGTTCACGTTGTGATAGGAAAAATCGGCACAGCAATTGCTTTATACGCCTATTGCAGCCGCTCTCCGGCAGGACTACACTGACCTTAAAGTGCCGCCAATCAGGCACAAATGTCTTCAGAATTTGGTGTAGTAGAAACCGCTGCCTATGAAACAATCGCTCCAGCTTAAAGTCGGTCAGCAGCTGACCATGACCCCCCAGCTGCAACAGGCGATTCGTTTATTGCAACTGTCCACCCTCGACCTTCAACAGGAAATCCAGTCTGCCTTGGACTCCAACCCGCTTCTGGAACTGGAGGAAGAAAACGACACCCCCGAGCAAGACAGCAACATCCAGTCAAAAAGCAGCGATACCAAAAACGACAGCAGCAGCAACGAAAACGAGCCCACCGCCAGCGACGCTGACAGCGAATGGGCCGAGCGCAGTGAAATACCCGAGGACCTGCCGGTAGACAGCCAATGGGATGACGTTTACCAAAGCTCCGGCCCGGCGAGCAGCGCTCCCAGCGGCGATGACGATTACAGCAATGACTACCGCCACGGCAGCTCAGATTCCCTGCAAGACCACCTTCGCTGGCAGCTCAACCTGAGTCGCCTGTCTGAAATCGATCAGTTCATTGCCGATGCCATCATCGACGCCATCGACGAAAAAGGCCGCCTGACCGTCACGCCTGAAGACTTGGTGGATGCCTTCGACAATGAAGACGTCGAAATCGAAGAAGTCCACGCCGTCCTTCACTTGATTCAGCAGTTCGACCCCCCCGGCGTCGGTGGCCGTGATTTACAGGAGTGTCTGCTTATCCAGTTGCGGCAGTTGCCCCGCGAGACGCTTTATCTGCAAGAGGCCATGCAGATTGTAGAGCAGCACATGGACCAGCTTGGCAACCGCGACTACAACCAGATTATGCGCCGCTGTCGCCTCAAGGAAGATCAGCTTCGGGATACACTGCTGCTGATCCAGTCCCTGAACCCCACGCCCGGCGATGCAATCAGTAGCGGCGATACCGAATACGTCGTCCCGGATGTCTTCGTCAGTAAAAAAGACGGCCGCTGGCTGGTGGAACTCAACCCGGATATTGCCCCGAAAATCCAAATCAACTCGCACTATGCGGCACTGGCCAAAAGCAGTACCAGCAGCGAAAAAGACTATATTCGCGACAACCTCCAGGAAGCGCGCTGGTTTATCAAAAGTCTGCAGAGCCGCAATGAAACCCTGATGAAAGTCGCCAGCAAAATCGTCGAGTATCAGCGAGGCTTTCTCGAATACGGCGACGAGGCGATGAAACCGCTGGTGTTGCATGACATTGCCGACGCCGTGGGCATGCACGAATCCACGATCTCGCGGGTCACCACCCAGAAGTACATGCATACACCGCGGGGCATTTACGAGCTGAAATACTTTTTCTCCAGCCACGTATCGACCGATACCGGCGGCGAGTGCTCATCGACCGCCATTCGCGCGCTGATCAAAAAGCTGATCGCCGCAGAAAATCCGCGGAAGCCACTCAGTGACAGCAAGATTACCGAACTGTTGGCCGAACAGGGTATCAAGGTCGCGCGGAGAACCATCGCCAAGTACCGAGAATCACTGGTCATTCCCCCCTCTAATGAGCGGAAGCGACTGGTATAGCTGGCTGCGTTAAATCGCGCAGCCCTGACCCTACGCCGGGAGGCGCAGGACGATCTGAGTGTAAAAGGAGCAAGATATGCAGATAACTGTCAGTGGTCACCACGTTGAAGTTACACCGGCACTGCGTGAATACGTCAATAACAAGCTTGCCAAACTGCAACGACATTTCGACAATATCACCAATACGGACGTTACGCTCTCAGTCGAGAAGCTGGTACAAAAAGCGGAAGCGACAGTGCATGTGGCAGGCGCGGACCTGTTCGCCACATGCGAATCGGAAGATATGTATGCTGCGATCGACAGCCTGACCGACAAGCTGGATCGCCAGTTGATCAAACACAAGGAAAAACACCTGGGCCGGTAAGCACCGGGCCGGTTTTTCCGGATACCTAATAATATGAGCCTTAATGCGATACTGAGCCAAGGACGTACCCACTGGGGTACGTCCGTAGGCAGTAAAAAACGTCTTCTTGAACAGATCTCGGTATTTGTCGCCGACGACAATAGCCAGTTCAGCGCTGACGATCTGTTCAACGAACTCCTTGCCCGAGAGCGACTGGGTAGCACGGGTATCGGTCACGGGGTTGCGATTCCCCACTGCCGAAGCCAGCAGTGTACGGCGATTACCGGCATTCTGCTGAAGCTCGCCGAGCCCATCGATTTCGAGGCCATCGACGATCAACCCGTCGACCTGGTGTTCGCACTCATTGTTCCTGCGGAAGCCCACGACGAGCACATCAAAGTGCTGGCCAGTCTAGCCAATGTGTTTAACGACGACGGCTTTCGTCAACAGCTGCGCAGCGCGGGCAGCGATGAAGCCCTGTACACTACTGCTGTAACCCGCGCGCCCTGATTGCCATGAAACTGATCATTATCAGTGGCCGCTCGGGATCAGGGAAAAGTACGGCACTTCATCAACTGGAGGACGAGGGCTTTTACGCCATCGACAACCTACCAGTTTCCCTGTTACCGGCGCTGGTACATGAGCTCTCGCAAAGCCAGCTCAAGGTCCATCAACAGGTCGCCGTTTGTATCGACGCCCGCAACTCTCCTGACGAACTCTCGCGCTTCAAGTCCCTTTGCGAGCAGGTTCGGGACCTCGCACAGTTGCGAATCATTTTTCTGGATGCCAGCGACGACAAGTTGATAAAACGCTTCAGCGAGACTCGCCGTCGCCACCCGTTGACCACGGCGAATCAACCGCTCAGCGATGCAATACGACAGGAAACCACGCTGCTCGAACCCGTAGTGATGGAAGCGTCATTAACCATCGACAGCAGCGATATGACAGTACATGAGCTGCGCGCCACAATCCGCGACAGGGTGCTGGGTGTCGACGCCAATCGTATGTCGCTGCAGTTGAAATCATTTGGCTTTAAACGCGGCCTGCCAATAGATGCCGATCAGGTCTACGATCTGCGCATGCTGCCCAACCCTCACTGGGATGAGTCTCTGCGCGCCCTGAGTGGCCGCGACGAAGGTGTCAGAAACTTTCTCGACGGGCAGCCGATGGTCGAAACCATGTACCGGGACATTCTCAATTATCTGGAACACTGGCTGCCACATATCGAAAAAGGTAACCGCAGCTACTTCACCGTTGCCATTGGCTGCACAGGTGGCCAGCACCGCTCCGTGTATATGGTAGAGCGCCTTGCAGCAGCACTCAGAGCACAATGCCCTGATCTCCAGGTTCGCCATCGCGAACTCCAGCACTGAGCCCCGGCGGAGCGAACCCATGCAAGAAACCCGTATTACCATCATTAATAAACTCGGTCTTCACGCCCGAGCCGCCTCAAAATTTGTGTCGACCAGTGCCGCCTTCAGTGCCGATATCGCGGTGTGCAGTAACGACAAATGGGTCGATGGCAAGAGCATTATGTCCGTCATGATGCTGGCCGCCAGCAGAGGAACCGAAATTCAAATTCGCTGTGAGGGTGATGACGAAGAGCAAGCCCTGTCAGCACTCGTTGAGCTGATTAATGACTATTTCGGCGAAGGCGAGTAAGGCGTTTTAGTACATTTCCTGCAAAACCCGACGGTGACAATTGTTGCCCGCCCCAGATTCAAGGATAATTCGGGACAATTCCAGATCGCCGACGACGGCGGCACTACGCAGGGAGTGTTATGGCTCAACCCGGAGAAAAGCATTTAACCGCCAGCCGCCTCGAACTCCTGAACGAGGCGCTGGGCTCCGGTGCCTTCCTGCAGATCCGCCGCATGCTCAACGGCCTGCCACCGGTCGATGCTGCCCACCTGATCGAATCCACCCCGCAGAAAGTGCGGGGCGTACTCTGGCAACTGGTCGACAGCGAGAACGAGGGGGATATTCTCCAGCACCTCAGCGATGAAGTGCAAAGCCAGTTCCTTCGGCAAATGGACGCCGAGGAAGTCGCGGCCATCACTGAAGGCCTCGAAGCCGATGATATTGCCGATATTCTCCAGCAGCTTCCCGATCGTGTTATTCGCGAAGTGCTGGAATCCATGGACCACCAGGACCGCCTGCGCGTAGAACACATTCTGTCCTACGACGAGGACAGCGCCGGTGGTCTGATGAACACCGACACCATAACGGTGCGGCCCAATATTACTCTGGACGTTGCCCTGCGCTACCTGCGCCGTCACGAAGAGCTGCCGGAGATGACCGACAGCCTGATTGTGGTCAACCGCAACGACCAGTTCATCGGCATTTTGTCACTGCGAAAACTGTTGGTCTCCGATCCCAGCGTGACCGTTCGGGAAATCATGGACACCGAGGTCGAGCCAATTGTCGCCTCCATGCCCGCACGGGAAGTCGCCAATCTGTTCGAACGCCGGGACTGGGTCAGCGCCCCCGTCGTCGACGAAAACCATTACCTGCTGGGCCGAATCACCATCGATGACGTGGTCGATGTTATCCGAGAGGAGTCCGACCACTCGCTGATGAGTATGGCCGGTCTGGACGAGGATGAGGATACCTTCGCCTCGGTAATGAGCACGGCCCCCCGACGGGCCATCTGGCTGGGTATCAACCTGCTCACGGCCTTTATCGCCTCCGGTGTGATCAATCTGTTTGAAGGCACAATTGAAAAAGTCGTTGCCTTGGCCGTACTGATGCCCATTGTCGCCAGCATGGGTGGCGTCGCAGGCACCCAGACACTGACGGTCGTTATCCGCGGTATGGCACTGGGGCATATCAGCCGCAACAACAGTCGCTGGCTGATTAATCGTGAAGTTCTGGTGGGCTTGATCAATGGCCTGATATGGGCGGTAATCGTCGCGGTGGCAGCAAGTCTGTGGTTCAACGACCCCCTGATCGGCGCGATTATCGCCGCGGCCATGGTCATCAATCTGATTACCGCATCACTGGCCGGCGCCGTGTTGCCGCTGCTGATGAAAACCCTGAAAATTGATCCGGCGTTGGCAGGCGGGGTAGTACTAACCACCGTTACCGACGTCGTCGGCTTTATGTCCTTCCTTGGCCTAGCCACCTACTTTTACGCCTGACAGGCCCAAAACCTCAAGAGTATCACCGTGACTGATTTCGACGAGCAGATGATCCCCAGCAAAACCGCACGCAAGCGCGAAATGGATGCCCTGCAAGCGGTGGGAAAGCGTCTGGTTGAACTGGGCGATGCCGATCTGGCCCGTATCCCCATTAATGATGAAGATCTGACGGAGGCAATCGCCACCGCGAAGCGCATCAAGAGCCGCGAGGGCTTGCGGCGCCAGATGCAATATATCGGCAAGCTGATGCGCCAGGTAGACACCACCGCCATTGAGGCCGCTCTGCAGGAACTAGATTTGGGGCAGAAAGCACTGGCCCGCCGTTTCCACGAGCTGGAAGGCCTCCGAGACGATATGCTCAGCAGCGAGCTCCAAGCGGGCGTTGAACTGGCTATGCAGCGTTTTGCCGACGCTGATCGTCAGCGCCTGCGGCAGCTTCTGGTGCAGGCGGCAAAGGAACGCAGTAACAGTAAGCCCCCTGCGGCGGCGCGCAAACTGTTCCGTTATCTTCGCGAACTTCAGGAATTGGCGAACGAAGACGCCGCCAGCTAATTCAAAAGCGCCGGTGCTGCATCACCGGCATACGCTGCCTGAGCGCCTGCTGCTCCGCCAGATCAATATCAGCAAGCGCCACACCCTCGCCAAACCCCATCTCGCTCAGCACGGTTCCCCAACTATCGATAATGCAGGAACCCCCAGACGTCTGCCTGCGTCGACTGTGAATCCCCCCCTGATTGGCCGCTACCACCGCAATCTGGTTTTCGATTGCCCGGGCACGCAGCAGTGGCAACCAGTGCGCCAGCCCGGTACGACGGGTAAACGCAGCGGGCACCAGCAACACATCCATCCCCGGGTCCATCATCTGCCGAAACAGTTCGGGGAAACGTAAGTCATAGCATACCGCCACACCGATTCGGCCAAAGGGACTGTGGAAGACACAAGGCTGATCACCCGGCGCATAGCTGTCCGACTCCCGGTATTGCTGCTGCGCGTCACCGACATCGGCGTCAAAGAGATGAATTTTGTGATACTCGGCCCGGCATACACCGTCGGAGTCATATGCCAGCGAAGCGGCATAGCTGCGGCCATCGCCGGCGGGCAGTGGCAGCGTCCCGCCGAGCAACCAAAGTCTGAGGGAAGCGGCCTGATCCGCAAGAAAATGACGCAATTGTGATGCTTGCTGCTCGTGCTGCGCCAATGCCTGAATAGACTCGGTAGGCGCCATCAACGCAAAATTTTCCGGCAACACCGCCAGCTCGGCGCCCTCCTCAGCCGCCTGCTTCAGCAGCCTTGCAGCCGTTTCAAGATTCTCATCCAGCGACCGACCGGACACCATTTGAATCGCAGCAAAACGGTTCGTCATACGCTATTTACTCGCCTCTTTCACGCTCTTCGGACCAGACTCGGAAGCATCGAAGATTCTCTCAAAGGACAATTCCGGTTTTTGCACCGTCCCGCCAATGTCGTACACCGCGCTGGAAAAACTGTCGACCTGCTCTTCAAACACCTTGGTAACCACAAACGCCCCTGCAGCCGCCGGCAGCCCACCGACCAATGCGGCCACCCAGGGTAAATTGCTGCCGACCGGCAGCGTCGCCACCAGACGCATATCCAGTGCTTCATTCAGTAAATTGATGTTGCCACTCATCTGGAAGCGACTAGAAGGCCCGCTGACATCCATCGGTTCAGTCAGGTACAGACGCTGGTTCGCAAACCCCAGCTCGCCTTTCATCTCGTCGAAATGGATGCCCTTGCTGAACACATCCCTAAAATCGAACTTCAGGCGCCGCACAATATTTGCCATGTTGAATATACTCAGCGCCCGCAGAGTCCCGCTGGCGGCATCAGAGCTTTTAAGAAAACGCCCATTTTTCAGCAGGAACCGCAATCGTCCCTGGCTTTCACTCATTTGCCAGGCATCGGGCGCACCCGGCCAGCTCAAATTGAGATCGAAGCTGCCGGAAGTTGTCTCAAGCGCCTTGTCATAATCCAGGCGTTTAAGCACCTCACCCAAATCGCGCACCGCAAATTTGCCGCGTAACTGAGAGCGGTGCTCCCCGCTGTCGTCCACCCACCAGTGGAGCTGACTTTCCCGCTTGGCATCCCCAAGATCCACACCGAGCAACTGGCCGCGCAGCGACACGAAGTGCGCACCGCGTGCGTCTGGGCGCAAATCGAAACCGACTCGCCCGTAATCTTTCCCACCCAGACTGAGCTGCTCGATATCCACATCCAATATCGGCAAGCTGCGCGGATCCACTGACGCCAGACCGCTTTCTCCAGCGACCTGTTCTGTCGACAGTGCGGGCAGCGCCAGACGCTCGAACATCAGCACATAGGGCTCAGCTTCCGTCATCGGCACTTCGATATTACCGGCAAGTTCGCGACTATCTACCCGCAATGTCCACACCGACTCATCGCTGCGTGCACTGATCACGGCATCGTGCAACATCTGTCCAAGGGCATCCAATTCGCCCACCTGCAGACGATCAACGATCACCGGTAAGGATTCCCCGCTACCCGTGTTGTGCTGCTTTTGATTCTGCAACTCCAGAAAGCGCGTTAGCGCAAGTTGCCACTGGTCCATCGCCGCAAAATCGAGGGTACCAGTCACACTGACGGTATTACCGCGCAGCTCCGCGCTTGCCCCCTTACCCAGCGCAATCGCCGCCGCACTCTCGTCGCCGCGCTGCTGGTAATGCAGTTGAAACAGTTCACCCAGGGCAACGGTCAGCGGTGGCGCATCGGAACCCAGTCCCGCATTTACGCGAAGGGGCAACGGCTCGTTAGATGCTTTGTAGAGGGGCTGGGGCAAGCGCACCGAAATGCCTTGCATGTCAGAGCGAATTTCCACCCCGGACTGATCCGCTCCCGCCCTTAACACCATGTCAACACGTGTTCGCCCCTGCAGAAAACCCATGGCAGGCTGGTCAAGCCAACGCTGCACATCTGCGGCATCGATCATGCTGCTGGCATCAATGCGTACCTCGCTTTTTTCCTGACGGATACTTGCCTTCAGCGCTTCTCCGAACAGACGGCCGCGTAATGACGGGCTGCGCAGGCCTTTCTCGGTACTGTAATACAACGGCCCCGTTATCTGGCTCAGCGACAATTTGATATCCGGCAACCACAGCAGCGGAAGATTAATATCGGCCTCTACCTCCACCGCGGGCAGGGCACGACCTTCCAGCGGGAGCTTCACCGACACCTTCGCGCGGCTCTCGCCCTCACCCCGCCAGCCATCAATAACGTTTCCACTCAGTGCGCCAATCGGGCTGTCGCGAAACAGCGCCTGCACCTCGGCAAAGCTGGCCCGCGCCGAGGCACCGACATTCAGTTGAGGAATATCCCGTTCATTGGGGGCAAGACTCACTGCAACATCACTCAGCGCAATACCGTTGATGGTCATACCATCACCGCTGCCCCACAACTGGCCATCATCGAGATAAACCGCAGCCCGCGCCGCATTCAACGCGGGCCAGTCAGTTTGGAATTGCAGGCTGAGTTCCGATACGTCCAGCGCCAGCTGTACCGTTCGCAAATCGTGCTCGTCCGAACGCAGCGACCCTCGATAGACAAATTCGGCACGGTCCGCAACGCCCGCTTTCAAGCTGCCATCCAGCCAGGCAAGCAGACCGTCGCTCAGTATATCCGGCGCATAGCGACGAGCCGTCGCCAACGAAAGCTGCGTCCCAGAAACCGCCAGGGTCATTGCCGGCCCCACTTCCGCCCCGGCTTCAAATGGCAGATCGAGGCGCAGTAAGGCGCGGAGCGGAGACTCACCATCCTTGGCGACGATCGGGCCGCTGTGCAGCCCCAAGCGCTGATCGGCGATCTGCCACTGCAGCTCCGTTGAAAAATCGGTCAGTTGAAACGGAGCGGGATACAAATCCGGAAAAGACAGTTCCAGCGCATCGCTGTCGATCAGCAGTCGACCGCGATCACGTGTCACTTCCAAGTAACCGCTAAGCCCTGTAACCCCCGGTGCACCGTGCCAAGGGGAAAGACGTAATCCGTGCAACTCGCTTCGCAAGGCGAATTCCGGCTGCTCACCACTCTTGAGATCGACACTGACCCGCTCAAGCTTGCCGCCGGGCTGCAAGGTGTTGAGCAGCTCGGTTAACGAATCCGATAAGGCTCCGCTGTCACGCAGCAGCTCAGCACCGCTGTCCAGGGCCAGCGATGGCAGCGAAAACTGCCAGGTGCTGACGTCGGGGTGCGACATCAAGAGCCCGTCCAGCGACAGCTCCTGCTCTCGCCAATCGGCCGCAAAACGGCTAAATCCCGCCCGCCAGAATCCATTCTGGTGACGGCCATTGAAAACCATCTGAACATTCTGGAAGCTCTCATCTGAGCCCCAGAGACTGCCTATCGCCAGATTGTCCGCCGACAGTTCGCCGGTGATGCCCATCCGTCGCCCGGCCTCCCACTCCAGCCAGAGCTGCCCATCAACCTTGCTGTGGATGAGCGCCTGATCATTGAAAAGTGGCGCCAGAGCGGAAAAGCGACTGCTGTCCAATGCAATGTAGGCGGTGGCGGAAAAACGGCGGTCACGAGGATCACCCAGCGCTTCGGCCAGCAACTGAATCTCGCCACTGTCGTCCGCGCGGAGATTGGCATAGCTGCGGCGGAATTCACCGTCGCTCAGCCAGGAAAAATCCTCACTCTGAATGCGGCTCTGCGAGCCATCCGAGAAATGAAGATACAGATCTAGGTGTTGCATACTGGCGCGACGCACCGCGAGGATTAAATCCAGCAGTGAATCAAAACTGCCCCCGCCCCCGGAAGTGCTGATACCGGGCAAGTACCAGCGGCCGCCGTCATCTTGATGCAAGTGCAGGGTGAGCGACCCCAGTTTTAACTGCTTGAGACGGGGCGCCGCACCCAGCAAGCTGCCGATCGGATCCAATACCACTCGCGCCTGATCAATGATGATGGCGCCGTTGCCAATATCCAGCTGCGAGACGTTCAGTACCGGTGACAGCCCCGACCAACTTCCCTCCAGCTTTTCTGCGGCCAAGGGAATTCCCGTTAAGCCCTCAAGCTGGACAAAAATATCGCTTTGATAACGGCTGACCAGCCCAATGTACTGCCGCCCAAGGCTGGCGTACAGCGCCAGCAATACCAATAACAGCAGAGCCACACTCCACAGCACGGCATAGGCGCGACGGATCAGCCCCTGCACGGTTCAGTCAGCCCCACCGCAGTCCAGGGCGGATTGCGACGCAGGCCCCGTCAAAGCAAGATGACATCAAACTGCTCCTGGGTGTACATGGCCTCCACCTGAAATTGGATACTGGCGCCGATAAACTCTTCCAGATCGGCAACACTGGCGGACTCTTCATCCAGCAGACGGTCAACCACCTCTTGAGAAGCCAGCACCAGCAGGCTCTTGCTCTCGTAGGCGCGGGCCTCGCGCAGAATTTCGCGGAATACCTCATAGCAAACGGTTTCCGGCGACTTCAGCGAGCCGCGACCGTGGCAGAAACGGCAGGGCTCACACAGTACGTGTTCCAGACTCTCCCGGGTGCGCTTGCGCGTCATCTCGACCAAACCCAGCTCCGATACGCCGGTAATGCTGGTCTTGGCGTAATCCTTCTCCATCGCCCGCTCCAGCGCCCGTAGTACCTGACGACGATGCTCGGGGTCTTTCATATCGATGAAGTCGATAATAATGATGCCGCCAAGATTGCGCAGCCGCAGTTGTCGCGCCAGCGCGGCAGCCGCTTCGAGATTGGTTTTGAAGATAGTTTCTTCGAGGTTGCGGTGCCCGACAAAAGCGCCGGTATTAATATCGATGGTGGTCATCGCCTCGGTCTGATCAATGATCAGGTAGCCACCGGACTTGAGCTCCACCTTGCGACCCAGGGCCCGCTGAATCTCGTCCTCTACACTGTAAAGATCGAAAATGGGCCGCTCGCCAGGATAGTACTCCAGCTTGGCGCGCAGCTCCGGCAGGAAATCCTTGGCAAATTCATCGACGCGCTGAAAACTTTCGCGAGAGTCGATGCGCACTTTTTCCAGCCCCGGCCGCACCAGGTCTCGCATGGTACGCATAAACAGCGGCAGATCTTCGTAGATGATCGATGGCGCGGGGTCACGCTTCATCCGGCGCTGGACCGCCTGCCACAGCCGCTGCAGGAAATCGACGTCGGCGCGCAGCTCATCCTCACCGGCCCCTTCCGCCGCCGTGCGGAGAATATAGCCGTCGGGAGGCAGACTGCCGTCTTCCGTGCCTTCCCGAAGAATGGTTTCCATCAGTTCGCGCAGCCGCTGCCTCTCATCCTCGTCATCAATGCGGTGAGAAACCCCGAGGTGCCCTGCACCCGGCATGTACACCAAATACCGCGAAGATACCGAAAGATGCGTGGTCAGCCGCGCCCCCTTGGTGCCCATGGGATCCTTGGTGACTTGCACCGTCAGTTGCTGCCCTTCGCGGATTTTGCTGCGAATATCAGCATGATCACTGCCATCCTGCGCGAGCGAAGCGATATCGGAGGCGTGAATGAAGCTGGTGCGCTCCAAACCCACATCTACAAACGCCGCCTGCATACCCGGCAATACACGCACAACTTTGCCCTGGTAGATATTCCCGACAATGCCCTTGGAACGACTGCGTTCGATATACACTTCCTGCAGCACGCCGTTTTCCACAACGGCAACACGGGTTTCCACTGGCGTGACGTTTATCAGAATTTCTTCGCTCATCGCTCTACTCTACCATCATCCCCAGTGTGCGCAGCAGTCCCGCTGTTTCATACAACGGCAGACCCACTACGCCGCTGTAGCTTCCGTCGATGCGCGCCACAAACTGCGCGCCGCGCCCCTGTATGCCATAGCTGCCCGCCTTGTCGTCGGCTTCGCCAGTATCCAGATAAGCCGAAATCCGCCGCTCGCTCAATTCGCCAAACCATACCGCCGTCACCACCTGTTCTGCGAGCAGTTGCCCTGCGCCGCGCAAAGCAACGGAGGTGATAACCTCGTGACGGCGACCGCTTAAACGCCACAGCATCGCGCGTGCGTCATCACGATCTTCAGGTTTGCCAAGAATGTCACCGTCCAGCGCAATGGCGGTATCTGCCGCCAGCACAATGGCGCCGTCAGATATCGTGCTTGCGGCAGCTTTTTCCCTTGCCATTCGGGCAACATAGCGACCGGGGGGTTCACCCGACCGCGGTGTTTCATCAATATCAGCCGGACAGACCCGGTAGCTTACCCCGAGCTGATCCAGCAGCTCAGCCCGGCGGGGCGAGGCCGAAGCCAGTATTAAATTCATAGAATCAGTACGCGACGAAGAGCCGTTGCAAAACGCTCATTGTGGGGCGCAAAATCAGCCAGAGCAATGCTGTACTCAATACGGGAAGAAAGACCTGCCAATAGGTGTAGGGCAGGCCGTTAAGGCTCTGCGCCCACTGTTCTACCAGTATGCGGAACAATTCCAGCAGGCCAATTAATGCCGCCTGCTTACGGAGGCTGAACATGCGCAATTGCTGGTAGGAAATTTGGATAATGTAGGCGACGACCGCCAAGGAGAAGGCATTCTGCCCCAGCACCGAGCCCAGCAAGATGTCCTGTACCAGGCCACATAGCCAGCACAAGGCAATACCAATACGCTCGGGCAACACCAGCAACCAGAAGATCAAGACCAGCAACAGCCAATCCGGCCGCAGCCAGATAAGGGTTCCTGAGAGAGGGGTCAGACTCAGCAGCATCGCCATCAGCAGGCTCAGTCCGATAAAAATCAGGCGCTGCGGATGCACATCCATGAGCTACTCCGCGGCCGGACGGTCGCTGAAGACCAACAGCACATTGCGACTGCGATCCAACTCCGCCAGCGGTTTGGCACGCACCTCAGCAAACGGTTTGCCGGGGTCAATCGCCACCTTCGTCACCTCACCCACCGGATAACCGGCGGGAAAACGCCCGCCCAACCCGGAACTGACCAGCAGATCGCCGACCTGGATATCGGTGGTCGCGGCAACGTGGGAAACACTGAGTTCGTCAATCAGCCCGCTGCCCTCGGCAATGGCCCGCAATCCGTTGCGACTGATACGAACAGGGATGGCGTGAGCGCTGTCGGTAATAAGCAGCACTCGACTGTGGTGAAGACCGACTTCAACAATCTGCCCGAGCAGGCCCTTGGCATCAATGACCGGCTGGCCGACAAAGGCTTTGTCCTCGCTGCCCTTATCGACCATGAGCATATGGCGACTGGGGTCGGAAGCGACCGCCACCACCTCAGCAACCACGACGGTATCGGTCACCCGCTCCGCCGAATTCATCAACTCACGCAGCCGCACATTCTCGGCTCGCAACTCGATATGTTTTTGCAGCTTGGCATTCAGAATCAGCGACTCCGCCCGGAGCGCCTTGTTTTCTTCGATCAGCTTGCTGCGACTGGTGACCAGCTCACTGAACTCGCCGCTGAGCCGGGAGGGGATATCTGCCAGCCAATAGAACGGCGTAGCGATCGCCGAGAGTTGGGTTCGCAGTGGACCCATAAACTCCAACCGGCTGCCCAGCAGAATCAATACCAGAGCGAGACCGCCCAGCACCAGTAAACGGCCACCCGATGAGGGTGGTTTGGAGAATACCGGTTTAATCGCCGCGTCCTCCCGCTGCCACCCAGCGCATGCTTATTCCGCTGACAAGATATCGAGGTGATGGCGATCCATCATTTCCAACGCTTTACCGCCGCCACGCGCCACACAAGACAGGGGATCTTCTGCGATCACCACCGGCAACGCACTTTCGTCCGCAATCAGCTGATCGATGCCGCTCAACAGCGCACCACCCCCCGTCAGGACAATACCGGTCTCTGCGATATCCGCAGCCAGCTCTGGAGGAGACTGTTCCAGCGCACGTTTAACGCCCTGAATAATCACCTGCAAGGGCTCCTGCAGAGCCTCGAGAATCTCATCGCTGTTCAGGGTAAAGCGACGGGGAATCCCCTCTGCCAGATTGCGGCCGCGAACATCGATTTCACGCAGCTCGCTACCGGGGTAGGCACAGCCGATTTCCTGTTTGATGCGCTCGGCGGTAGCATCGCCGATCAAGCTGCCGTAGGTGCGGCGCACGTGAGTCACAATCGCCTCGTCAAAACGGTCACCACCTACCCGCACAGAATCGGAGTACACCACACCATTCAGCGAGATAATGGCAATCTCCGTGGTGCCGCCACCGATATCCACAACCATCGAGCCCGAGGCTTCTTCAACCCGGAGGCCCGCACCAATGGCCGCCGCCATGGGTTCTTCAATCAGACGCACTTCGCGGGCACCGGCACTGAGCACCGACTCACGAATCGCCCTGCGCTCTACCTGGGTACTTTTACAGGGCACACTCACCAGCACACGGGGGCTGGGGCGGATGAAACTGTTCTGATGGACCAGCTTGATGAAATGCTGCAGCATTTTCTCGGTGACCTGAAAGTCGGCAATGACCCCGTCTTTCATCGGCCGGATGGCAGTAATATTGCCCGGCGTCCGGCCCAGCATGCGCTTGGCCTCCATGCCCACCGCTTCGATCGTCTTCTGACCGTTGTGAACCCGAATTGCCACCACCGATGGCTCATCCAGAACAATTCCCTGTCCACGAACATATATAAGGGTGTTTGCCGTTCCCAAATCGATCGACAGATCGTTGGAGAACATGCCGCGAATTCGTTTCAACATGTGCGATTATCACCTTGTACGGTTCAACTAAGAAAAGAACCGGGCTGGCAGGGTCGAAAGCGCGCCACATTGGGCAGTACGAACCCCTAGATTAAAAACTTTGCCACTCTATCAATGGCAGGGATTTAGGGCAAGGCGCAAGTATGATAAGTTTACGGGCTTTTCCTAAGCCGGGTCGGGCATGCCCCCGACGATCGCAGGTGCCGCCACAGGCGCCACTCCAACAGGAATGAACCATGAGTTTAGAACAGAGCGACATCGCCAAATTGGCAAGACTCGCGCGCATCCGTATTACGGAAGAAAGCAGCGAAGAATTGCGCCAGCGAATCGGCGATATTCTCGGCATGATCGACACTATGCAGGCCGTTGACACTCAGGCGATCGAACCGATGGCCAACCCCCACGATGCCAGCCAGCGGCTGCGCGCCGACGTGGTTACAGAGACCGACCAGCGCGAGCATTTCCAGCGCATTGCACCCAGCACGGAAGACGGGCTGTATCTGGTGCCCAAGGTCATAGACTGAGCCCCACTCGCCCACGCCACAGAATTGAGAGAGCAGACGCCACCATGCCAAGCCACACCGTTGCCGACCTGTTGCGCGGCCTCGCCGCCGGCGACTTTTCCAGTGAAGAGATCACCCGTCAGTACCTGAACGATATCGAACAGCGCGACGGTCACTACAACAGCTTTATTAGCGTGACTGCCGAGCAAGCCCTGGACCAGGCCCGCGCCGCGGATGCCGCCCGCGCCAACGGCGAAGCAGGCAGCCTGAATGGTCTGCCGATTGCCCACAAAGATATCTTCTGCACCGAAGGCGTCCGCACCAGTTGCGCCTCCAAAATGCTGGATAACTTCATTGCCCCCTACAGCGCCACCGTGGTGGAAAAAATGGCCGCCGCCGGGGCAGTCATGCTGGGGAAAACCAATCTGGACGAGTTCGCGATGGGCTCCTCCAATGAAACCAGCTTTTATGGTGCTGTGCGCAACCCCTGGAACCGGGACAAAGTGCCCGGCGGCTCATCAGGCGGCAGCGCCGCCGCCGTAGCCGCGGGGCTGGCACCTGCCGCCACCGGCACCGATACCGGCGGCTCAATCCGCCAACCGGCGGCGCTCTGCGGCCTGACCGGTCTGAAGCCCACTTACGGACGAGTATCGCGTTACGGCATGATCGCCTTTGCCTCCAGCCTCGATCAGGCCGGACCGATGGCCAGAACCGCCGAAGATTGCGCCCTGCTGCTGCAAAGCATGGCGGGCTTTGACGCCAAAGACAGTACCTGCATGGATGTGCCGGTGCCGGATTACCACGCCGCGCTGGATCAGGATCTTCGCGGCCTGAAAATCGGCGTTCCCAAGGAATACTTCAGCGCCGGACTGGACAGTGCCATTGGCGATGCCGTTCACGCCGCACTGGACGAGTACCGCAAACTCGGCGCCGAAATCGTCGACATCACCCTGCCACACACCGAACTGGCAGTGCCCTGCTACTACGTTATTGCCCCAGCAGAAGCCTCCACCAATCTGTCGCGCTTCGACGGTGTGCGCTACGGCTACCGCTGCGAAAACCCGCAGGATCTCGATGACCTGTACACCCGCACTCGCGACGAGGGCTTTGGCGAAGAAGTTAAACGCCGGATTCTGGTCGGCACCTATGCGCTGTCGGCGGGCTTCTACGACGCTTATTACCGGAAGGCGCAACAGATTCGCCGCCTGATCAAGAACGACTTCACCGAGGCGTTCAAGCAGGTCGACCTGATCGCCGGCCCCACCGCGCCGAACCCGGCGTTTGGCCTGGGTGAGAAAGTCAGCGATCCCGTCACCATGTACCTGGAAGACATCTACACTATCGCCGTCAACCTTGCAGGCCTGCCCGCACTGTCAATGCCGGTTGGCCTTACCAACGGCCTGCCCGCCGGCATGCAGCTGATCGGCCGCGACTTCGACGAGGGCCGCCTGCTGGCCGCCGCCCACCAATATCAGCAAGTCAGCGACTGGCACCTGCGCCGCGCGCCCGACTGCGAATAAGGAGAACGCCAATGCAATGGGAAGTGGTCATTGGCCTGGAAGTACACGTCCAGCTCACCACCCAATCCAAGATTTTCTCCGGCGCCAGCACCGCCTTTGGCGCGGCGCCCAACACCCAGGCCTGCGCGGTCGATCTGGCGCTGCCCGGCACGCTGCCAGTGCTCAATGAGCAGGCCGTGAAAGATGCCATCCTGTTCGGTCTGGCCATCGATGCCGAGATCTGCCGCGATTCAGTATTCGAGCGTAAAAATTATTTTTACCCCGACCTGCCCAAAGGCTATCAGACCAGCCAGATGGACAAGCCCATCGTCGGTCCCGGCGTGGTAGAAATTCGCCTGGAAGACGGCAGCACCCGCAATATTCGCATTCATCACGCCCACCTTGAAGAAGACGCAGGCAAATCCCTGCACGAAGACTTCCAAGGAATGAGCGGCATCGACCTTAACCGTGCAGGCACACCGCTGATCGAGATTGTATCCGAACCGGACATGCGCAGCGCCGAAGAAGCGGTTGCCTATCTGCGCAAGATTCACTCCATCGTCACCTACCTCGGCATTTCCGATGGCGATATGTCGCAGGGCTCCATGCGCTGCGACGCCAATGTTTCAGTGCGCCTTAAAGGCGAAGAGGAATACGGTACCCGCGCCGAAATCAAGAACATCAACTCCTTCCGCTTTGTCGAGCGCGCCATCAAGGTTGAAGCCCAACGCCAGATTGATCTGCTGGAAGACGGCGGCACCGTGGTGCAGGAAACCCGCCTGTACGACAGCGACAAAAACGAAACCCGTTCGATGCGCAGCAAAGAAGAAGCTAACGACTACCGCTACTTCCCCTGCCCGGATCTGCTGCCGGTGCGCATCGAGCAGTCGCTGATCGACGAGCTCCAATCCGGCATGCCCGAACTTCCGGATGCCAAACGCACCCGTTTTGAGAGTGAGTACGAGCTCTCCGCTTACGACGCCAGCCTGCTCACCGCCGAGCGCAGCACTGCCGATTATTTTGAAGCCACCGCAACGGCAGCGGGCGACGCCAAGTTGGCCGCCAACTGGATCAATGGCGAACTGTCTGCGGCCCTTAATCGCGACGGCAAGTCGCTGCGCGATTGCCCGGTCAGCGCCGAACAGCTTGGCGGACTGATACTGCGCATCCGCGACAACACTATCTCAGGCAAAATCGCCAAACAGGTGTTTGAAGCCCTGTGGAACGGCGAGGGCGACAGTGCCGATGCCATTATTGACGACAAGGGCCTGAAACAAGTCTCCGACAGCGGCGCGCTGGAGGTGATGATCGATGAGGTTATTGCCGCCAATACCGCCCAGGTGGAACAGTACCGGGAGGCCGACGACGGCAAGCGCAAGAAACTGATCGGCTTCTTTGTCGGCCAGATCATGAAAGCCTCCAAAGGCCAGGCCAACCCCGGCATGGTCAACCAGTTACTCAGTAAAAAGCTCAACGGCTAAACCGCCGTTTATAGGATCAGCAATGAAAAAAGATAAAGAAAAGGTATTGGACGAAGTCTGGACCGAAGACCGCGTTCGTGAGTTTCTGAACGTCGAAGCCAAAGCGGGCGTCGACGCCGATTTTCACCGCTTACTGAAAGCTTACCAGAGCATGCGCGCCGACGATTTTGAGCTGTTCATCGGCATGTTCCTGCAAGCCGACGGCAATATCAACGCGGTGGACGGCAGCGGCCGCAGCGTACTGAGCTACGCGAAAGAGCACCGCAACTCCGCCGACTATGTAGCCGCCCTGGAAGCCAACGGCGCACAGTAAGCCCCGCACTCGGCCGCGTCTAATTTTGGGAGCGGCCTCGCGTCAGCCGGTCGCGATTTTCCTGTTTTTTCCGCTCGCTCTTTTTCAATAGTACATACACGGCCCCCGCACCGCCGTGCTGCGGCTGCGCGCTGCAGAATGCCTGCACCTCGTCAATTTGTGGCAGCCAATGGGCCACATGAGACTTCAGCACCGCCGCACCGGACTGGCTGTGGTGCCCCCGGCCGTGAACAATAATCAGCGTTCGCAAATCCATCGCCATGGCGTCGCGAATAAAGCGGAAGACCTGCTCCCTCGCCTGCTCAACGGTCATCTTGTGCAGATCAAGTCGCGCCTCAATGTCGTACTTCGCCTGCTTCAGCTTACGGTAGACACCGTACTGAACGCCCTCGCGACGAAATTCAACGATATAGTGGGGGTCCAACATGGGGATTTCGCTGCTGGACAGAAAGTTGCGGGGAGCCTGACTCGCCGTTGCTGCCAGACGACGCGCGCGCTGCGCCAACGCATCACTTTCCTGCTTTTTCTTCAGGGCAACGCGGGCATCATTTCGCAAAGGTTGGACGCCGAGCATCTCCTCGGCAAACAGCTTGTCGTCATCTCTCATTGCAGCCTCACTTCCATCGCCATCACCGCTCTTACGCGATTTACAGTATTATCGATGGATGACAAGGGAAACTGCAAACAACCAGCTTTGCCCACTGTGCGAAGGTGAGAATCACTGCGCTATCGCCGCTGGGCAGGCCGCTGCCAGTTGCTGGTGTATGACGACGGAGATCAGCGACAAAGCAAAAAAAGCGGCGGCCGAAGCGGGGCCACCGCAGCGCTGCATCTGCCCCGGCTGTGCACAGCGCGGCGCGGTCAGGATTTATTCGCCGTAGCTGTCCAGCTTCTTGTGGTAGGCATCACAGGCTGGCGTACTGGTGTCGGCTTCCAATTCCTCACAACTGAGCACCGCCATCGACTTCATACAAGCCACTGCCGGCTTGTACAGCGCGTGGCTCTCCATGCCACTCGCCTGAAAGCTCGCCAGCATGGAGCCACACATACCCTCAAGCTGCTGATTGATCATTGCCATCATCTCCGGTGGAATTTCTTCTCCCACCATGCTCGCTTTCGCGCACATCTTGCTCTTTTCACACAAGGCGTTGGCAGCCTGTTCAAATGGCTCCGCAACAGCGGGCAGTACCAGCCCCATCAATACAGCAGCAATCCATGGCTTGATCGTCATTTTTGTTCCTCAATAATCAACACTTTCAGTGTCGCCCCCGAAGAGGCACCCAATACCCGGCCGTGAACGACTTCGGCCCGGCCGTTTGCATCCACAATCCCGACAAGTGTTCCTTTCGGGTAGTCACTGAGATCACCGGATACATGCACCGTCTGCCCCGGAGAAAGCACCGTGATGTCGTCGACCTTGAGCGGCGGCGCCGCCCACGCCAAATTCCCGGCCAGCAACAACGCAGGCAATACCTTTCCTTTCATACACACTCTCCATTACAGGCAGGATGACACGGACATTTAACGGTGAATGATGGCGCTCGACAAGCCCAAATCACTGCGTCGCGAGCCGCTTCACATCAACGCGCCCCTACTCGGTGATGATGGCAAGCTCGCTACTGGGAGTCTTTTCGCTTTTCGATTTGGTGGCGGTCCTCTGTCATACCGATTTGCCAGTAACCGCTGGCATACAGTCGGTCACGTGGCACGGCCCTATCACCGACCATGTAGCGGCGAATAGCGCGAACCGCCCCGCTTTCCCCCGCCACCCAGACTGCCGGGGAACCGGGAAGCCAAGTCTTGGCCTTAACCGCATCCACCAAGCCATTACTATCCAATTCCGGGTGAGGATTGACTCGCCACTGTACCGCTATCCCCTCGGGGAATGGCAGCGCCTGTCTGTCAGCGGGATCGAGGATGTCGAGAACCGCATAGCCTTTAGCCTCGGAGGGTAATCGCTCGATATTTGCCGCAATCGCTGGAAGGGCTGACATATCACCGGCAAAAAAGAACCAGTCGGCCTGCCAGTCGACAAACTTTGGCGCACCTGGACCGGCAAACCCCACACGGTCTCCAGGCGCGGCCGCTGCTGCCCACGCGGATGCCGGCCCGTGGTCTGCATGCATCATAAAATCCACATAGATTTCACCGCGTTCGGCATCGAAGTGACGCAGGGTATACGTGCGCACAATCGGCCGCTCTGCCTCCGGCATCTCCGCAAACGGCGGCAGGGCAATACTGCTTTGCCCTGGACGCGGCAGCAAAAGCTTGAAATTCGCGCTCTCGCAACCCGGTGGAAAATCACTCAGCTCACCACCGAGCACCAGTCGCCGCATATGGGGCGTCAGCACTTCATTACGTAGAACAGTTAACATTCTGGGAGACGGTCTGGACATAGCATTCCTCATAGCGAGGCGGAACAGGCTTGTGCCCGACCGCCACTTAGTAGACAATATCAACCATATTCAAACTAATTGACTTTGTCAACAAATGAGCTCTGATATCCGCAACACCATCTGGCATCTGGCCTTCCAATTCAAAGTCAGCGCCAAGCACGCGATTCGCGACAGAGGCCTTCCTCTAAACGGCATGCATGCGCGAATGCTCAGCCTTATCCAGCACCAGGAGCGCTGTACGGCCAATCAACTCGCGACCACAACCGGTCGAGACAAAGCCCAAATTACCCGGCTACTGAAAGAGCTGGAGGACATGGGACTCCTTACCCGCCGCCCCCATCCCAGCGACAAACGCAGCCAACTTCTCACTCTCAGCACTGACGGCCAGGCGCTGATGGCAACCGTCGAAAAAGCCGAACACGCTGTCGAAGCACAAATGCTGAAAGGCCTCAGCCAAGACGAGGTCGCCTCGTTCCTAAAGCTGGCCGAGAAAATGCTCAATAACTTGCAGGGCAACTGAAGCCAGACTTGCGGGCAAACGTCTGTTAGCACTGCATCTTTCACGCGCTGACGCTACACTGCAAAATTCGTTAACCGGACTGGATGTCATCACTATGAACCCTCTCAGCGGCCCCCAATACCTGTTTCGCGGCTTTGAGCTGCTGCGCCTGCCTGGCATCCGTCTGTTTGTGGCCCTGCCCCTGCTGATCAATACCATAATCTTCGGCACACTGAGTTACCTCGCCTTCGACTATTTTTCTCACTGGATAAACCAACTGGTGGCCTGGCTCCCCGACTGGCTGGATTTCCTCCAGTGGCTGCTCTGGCCGCTGGCGGTCATTCTGGTTCTGGCGGTGGTGATGTATTTATTCAGTACGATCGCCAACATCATCGCCGCGCCTTTCAACGGCCTGCTTGCAGAAAAACTGGAGGAGCATCTCTGTGGGGTTGAGGTCGAGGCAAGAGAGACGCTGGTACAGGCGCTGGCGAGCTTTCCTCGCAGCATCGGCAGGGAGTGCCGAAAACTGCTGTATTACGCGGGATTTGCGATTATTACGCTGATTGCCAGTTTTATTATTTCGCCCATGGCACCGCTGCTGTGGTTCGCCCTGAACGCCTGGATGATGGCGATTGAGTACTGCGATTACCCGATGGACAACCACAAGCTGAGCTTCGCAGAAGCACGGCGGCGTATCGGCAGCCAGCGTGCGACCAGCTTCAGCTTTGGTGCACTGGTGATGTTGGGCACCATGGTGCCGATATTGAACCTGTTTATCATGCCCGCCGCCGTGTGCGGTGGCACGCTGATGTGGGTAGAGCGAATGAAGGGAATGGAAAAGCGCGCTTGAGGCGCGCTTATTTCAGCAATACTTCCGGGGGTTGCTCGCAATTGAGCTTCATACCAAGTTCGGCCTCGATATCCGGCAGCAGGAAGGCATCATCTTCACAGGCAAAACTGATTGACGTTCCCGTTGCTCCTGCCCGGCCAGTACGGCCAATACGGTGTACGTAATCGTCAGGTTCTTCCGGCAGGGTATAGTTGACCACGTGACTGATGCCCTTCACGTGAATCCCCCGCCCCGCCACATCCGTGGCAACCAGACAGTTGATCTCGCCGTCTTTGAACTGCTGCAAGGTACGTGAACGCTTATTCTGAGGGATTTCTCCAGACAGAATACCGCAGCGAACGCCGGCTTTGCACAGACGCTCATGCAGGCGGCGCGTCTCATCCCGGCGATTGGCAAAGATAATAATGCTGTTCACATCCGGCTGCTTAACAATGTTCAACAGCACCCGGAATTTATCCTGAGACTCCACCAGGTACACCCGTTGATCGACGGTATCCGTCGCCACCGACTCGGGTTCGATCTCGATTTTTACCGGGTCCAGCGTCCACTGCTCCGTGAGGCGGACAATATCTTCGGTAAAGGTCGCACTGAACAGCAACGTCTGGCGGTGGGTTTTGCGAGGAGTGAGGCGAACAATGCGCTTCACCTGGGGAATAAAGCCCATATCCAGCATACGGTCGGCTTCATCGATCACCAGCAACTCCACCTGATCCAGATACAGATCACGGCGCCCGGAAAAGTCCAGCAACCGGCCCGGCGTGGCGACCACAATATCGACCAGGTCGTTATTCAAACGATCAAGCTGCTTCTGATAATCCATGCCGCCAATCAGTGTGACAACATTCAGACCACAGTATTTGCCAAGCTGACGCGCATCCTCACCAATCTGCACCACCAACTCTCGAGTCGGCGCAATCACCAATGCCCTCGGCTCACCGGCAAAGCGCTCGTCTTCTACCGGGTTATTCAGCAGGTCATTAAAGATCGTGATCAGGAATGCCGCTGTTTTACCGGTACCCGTCTGGGCTTTGCCGATCACGTCATTACCGCGGAGAGTATGCGGCAGGGACGCCGCCTGGATCGGAGAGCAATACTGAAATCCGGCGTCAGCAATGCCATGCATCAGGCTCTCGTCGAGGCCGAGATCATGAAAGCGCGTTTTGCCCTCTTCTTCCGGCACCTGAAACTGATCAAGGCTCCAAGCTTGCTGTGGCGGTTTTTTCTTGGCGCGGGAGCGCTTGCGGCCACCGGCGCGACTATCGCTTTGTCGCTCGGCGTTTTTTGATTGATCGGAGGAGTCAGCGGGCGTGGGCGCAGCGGAGCGCTTGGCCTCGGCTGCGGTGTTATCGTCCGCCTTTGCGGATGAGGATGAAAACAGCTTCCTTAGCAAAATGATCTCTTCTTCAGAATTGAACAATAATCGAGCATTCTACCATCATTCGTCGCCCGTTAGACCAGCAGCATCGGAATCCGCCGACTCAGGGGAGCGAACAGCCGGGGCACTGGCGGGGCGCGACGACACCAGCGCGGCTCGCGCCTGCCGGTCGAGATAATCATCCAAGCTCAACCATCGCCCAGCTCCGGTGAACAACAGTGCCAGCAGCATGATGAAATAGGTCGCCGCCTGCTCAATACCATTATTGATCACGGCGAAGCTCCCCTTCTCAGTCAGCCAGTCCCCGTTGCCGTGTTCGCTCATCAATGCTTCGGCCCGCTGGAGACGGCGCGCGACATCCAGGCTGTTTTCCAGGCTGTCTCTTGCCGCAGGAATTCCGATGTCGGCCAGAGGTTTGGCCACGCTTCTCATGGGCTCACTGGGGGCGACGGTAAACCAGCCGTGTTGCCAGTGAACCGTAACAGCCGCTACCAGCATGGTGATCATCAGCGGCAGACTCACCCACCGTACAGCCAGCCCAAACAGCAGACAGAATCCACCTACCAGCTCGGTGTACGCCGCGAGATAGGCCATCAACACCGGCTCGGGAAACCCCAAGCCCTGCCCAAACCAGCTGATAATCTCATCGATGTGATACGCCTTGTATAAACCGGCAGCCAGCATGACCGGCGCCAGATACAGACGCATTAACAGCGGCGCCAGAAAGGCTAAGTGACGCAAGCGGCCAAACAGGCCGTCGTGAAGCCAGTAGTAACTGCGCAAAATGGCGTTCATGAAATGCTCCTTCTTTTATTATTATTCGCGCGTTTTTTATAGTGACGCACTATAGCACTGAAGGAAACGGCCGCGTGTGTGTCAATTATCGCCGTGCACACACCGGGCAATCAGGGTCTCGAGGCAAACGAAACTGGCGAAGCTCCATCGTCAGGGCGTCAATCAGCAACAAGCGGCCGATTAGCGGCTCACCGAATTGTACGAGGCATTTGATGGCCTCGATGGCCTGAATACTACCCACCATTCCCACGACCGGCGACAGCACACCGGCATTGGCGCAGTTCAGCTCGTCGCTGCCTTCCTGGTACAGGCAGCGATAGCAGGGACTGTCATCCCGACGCATATCGTAAACACTGACCTGTCCTTCACCGCGAATCGCGGCGCCGGAAACCAGCGGCACTTTCGCTGCCACGCAGGCCGCATTCAGGGCAAACCGGGTCTCGGCGTTATCCGTGCAATCCAGCACCACATCCACCGCAGCCACCGCCTTCGCCAGGCCATCACCGGCCAGGCGCTGCTCGTAGCCATGTATCCGCACCTCGGGATTCAAGGCCGTCAAGGTATCGGTGGCGGACGCCACCTTACTGCGCCCGATATCAGGGGTGCTATGAACAATCTGGCGCTGCAAATTACTCAACTCCACGCCGTCGTCGTCGGCCAGATCCAACTGCCCTACGCCCGCCGCGGCCAGATACATGGCAACGGGAGAGCCCAAGCCGCCAACACCGACAATCAGTACTCGACTGTTCAGCAGCCGCTGTTGGCCGACCACATCCAGCTCGGGCAGAAGAATATGACGACTGTAGCGCAATAGTTGCTCGTCGCTCAGCTCAATACCGCTCATACCGACTCTCCCGCCCATTGCCCCAGGGTATAGCGCTCATTGTCACCGTAGTCACGACCACTGCGCACCCCGGCAAAACCGACGGCCTTCAGCACATCGCGAACCGCTGCGGCCTGCTGGTACCCGTGTTCCATCATCAGATACGCGCCGGGCTTAAGATATTGCGGCGCCTGCTGAGCAATGCGCCTCAGGTCGCCGAGCCCATCGTCGTCGGCCACCAGCGCTGAAGCGGGTTCAAAGCGCACATCTCCCTGCCGCAAATGGGGGTCATCTGCGTCGATATAGGGTGGATTGCTGACAATCAAATCAAACTGTGGGCCGGGCGTGAAAGCCGCAAACCAGTCAGATACCTCCAGCGTCACATTTTCCAGTCCCAGTGACGCTTTATTGCGCTGTGCAAGCGCTACGGCGGCGGGAGACTTGTCTACCGCCCGACACTGCCAACTCGGCCATTCGCTGGCCAACGCCAGCGCCAGCGCGCCGGTACCCGTGCCCAAATCCAGCAACGCCCCGGCGTCGCTGTCAGTGAACAGCATCAATGCAGCCTCCACCAAGCTTTCGGTATCCGGGCGGGGAATCAGGGTATCTGCCGTTACCGCCAGTGGCAGCGACCAGAACTCCCGAACACCGAGGATATGCGCAATGGGCTCGCCGTTCAGGCGGCGCGCCAGCAGTTGCTCAAACTGTTTCTGCTGCAGCTCATCCAGCTCGCGTTCCGGCCAGGTGTAGAGATAACTTCTCGGGCGATCAAGCACATGGCAAAGCAGCAGCGACACATCCAACGCCGGACTATCGCTGAGCGACTGCAACGCTTGCTGCATCGCCTGCGCCTGCCCGATGGTCAGTGCCGCCACTTGCGCTTACTCCGCCATCGCCGCCAGCAGGTCAGCTTGATGCTCCTGCCGCAACGGCCCCACTACTTGATCAACGTCGCCCTGAATAAACTCATCGAGCTTGTACAGCGTGAGATTAATACGGTGATCGGTCACCCTCCCCTGAGGGAAGTTGTAAGTGCGAATCCGCTCCGAGCGATCACCACTGCCTACCAGATTGCGCCGCTCATCGGCCTGCGCCTGCTGCTGCTCGCTCTGGCGAACATCGTTGATGCGCGCCGCCAGCAGCGACATGGCCCGTGCGCGGTTTTTGTGTTGTGAGCGCTCATCCTGACACTCCACGACAATGCCGCTGGGAATATGGGTGATGCGCACCGCCGAGTCGGTCTTGTTAACGTGCTGACCGCCTGCGCCACTGGCGCGGAAGGTGTCGATACGCAAATCGGCCTTGTTGATCTCCACCTCTTCAGAGGCTTCCGGCTCCGGCATGACCGCCACCGTGCAGGCCGAGGTATGAATCCGCCCCTGGGACTCCGTCTCCGGCACACGCTGCACCCGGTGCCCGCCAGACTCAA